>JAGHSJ010000416.1 GCA_018065935.1 Candidatus Kurthia equi | reverse complement strand
ATATTTTTTTAGCTGTACAGCTACAGAATAGGCTAATAAAGGGGGAACTGCATTACCAACTTGAAGCATTTGATTAGACTTCGGACCGGAAAAAATAAAATTATCAGGAAATGATTGAATCCTTGCAGCCTCTCGTACTGTTAAGCAGCGATCCTGCTTGGGTAAAGTAAATTGACCGGATGATGGTGTATCAAATCTAGTGGTAATAGTCCTTGCTATGCCATCACTTCTTAAGCGTGTCCATGTGCCACTATAAATTGATTTAGTAATATGTTCTTGCGGTAAGCTCTCTTTACCACCACCTTCATGAGGGATCATCTTAAGACGTTCAAGAACTATTCTCGAGTGATTGGTTGCCTGATGATTTTTAACGGTGATAGATTTTTTTCTCAAATATGACTGATATTCTGTCTTAGCAGGAGATGTGTAATCGTAAATATCTTTTCCTTCTCCAGCTTCAAGGCTAGGTAAATCAGAAAAAATTTCACCAAGTTTTGGTGGCTCTTTATAATCTAATTTAGAAAAATCAAACACCTGATTGTTCTTAATACCAACAATAAAAGCTCTTTTTCTCTGTTGAGGTACACCAAAATCAGATGCATCTAAAATTTTTGCGTTAATGGTATATCCCATTTTCTCACAATCTTCTTTAATTAAATTAAAGAAGTAACTATCACTAGTTGTAAGTAGATTAGGTACGTTCTCGATTACAAAGGCTTTTGGCTGAACAAATTCAACAACATCTAAAAAATACTTAAATAGATAGTTTCTTTCATCATCTAAACTGAGACGCTTTCCTTTTTGAGAAAAACCTTGGCATGGTGGTCCACCAAAAATAACATCAACTTTTCCTACCATATCCTCAAAAACTTCATGAATTTTTAAGTTAGTAACATCTTCGTTTAAAACTTTTGAATGTGGAAAGTTGATTTGATATGTCTTTGCAATATTGGGCTCTTTTTCTACGGCTAATAGGCTTTTAAATCCAGCCATTTCAAATCCGTATGACATACCGCCAACACCAGAAAATAAATCAATTGTTTTCAAAATCATACATCCTTAACTCGATTACAAGCTGAGTTAAAATATTCAGAATTTAATTCGGTACCAAAGAAACGTCGCCCACATTTTTTAGATACAACAGCTGTTGTTCCACTTCCCATGAATGGATCAATGATCAAATCATTTGGGTTTGATAAAACTTCAACGAAATGTTGGATAAGTTTTTCTGGCTTCTGAGTCGGATGCTTTCCAAATTTCTTTTCAGATTTTGGTGTAAGACCTGTTTCAATAAAATCGTGTAATAATTTGCCATTATTGTTAAAAGTCCCAGAAGGACCTTTTTTAATTAAGTAAACCCAAGCTTCTGTTGAGTTAACAAAGGTTAAGTTCATGTTTCTAGGCATTGGATTCGTCTTATGCCATATACCTGTAGTCTTGTAATAGAAACCAGCTTTTTGCGCAACTTCTATGATGCTCTCAACTTTAATGATAGACATAAAGATAATAACAGCCCCATTTGGAGCTAGTTTTGAATAAGTTAATTGAAGAAAATCTAGCATTTGAACATACCAATCTTCATACGCTAAATCATCCCAACCACTAGCTACAAAATGATTTTCTCTTAATCGAAATACTCCTGTATTCCGACCCTTCATGAAATTTCCCAAATTGTATGGTGGATCTGTCAGGCACAAATGAACTGATTCATCCTTAAGTAACTTGAGTCCTGCCAAGCAGTCTAGGTTAAGGAGTACAGAGGATGAATCTGTATATTGCTGTTCATCTAAGCTAACATTATGATTTAAATAGTGTTCATTTAAGGGGGAATTCATCAGACAGCAAAATATTCAATTTAATTATTGTATGATACCAACATTATAGAATCTTGTACTTTCTTGGCGTCCTTAATTGACGCTTTGTACAGCTAAGTAATGAAATACAATTTTAAGGAATGATTTGTGATTGAAAGCGTATCCCCAAGATTAGGAATAAAATCTTCTCTTCCAGATCATTTACAAGCGTTTGTTACGGCTTATCTTATATGGAAGACAAATGATAACCCTGCCGTTATCGAATACTCTGAAGAGTTTACAGATTCAGAGGGTCTGAAAAAAATAAAATTTAAAGACACTATTCTGACTGCATTAGACAGATTTTTGCGTACGAATACCAAGTATGATTCCAAAGTGTTTGATAATAGTCCTCTATTAGCGGCACAAATTGAACACTTACAGGTAGGATTACTTAACTGCTATAAAGTAGCATATACAACTCATTTAGATACCAGTCTCTCGAACTCATGTGAAAGATCTGGTGGTAATAGGTATGACAAGAAATTAGAATATACTTCTTTCATCGATTTATTTGATTGCTTTGTCGAACATTCCTTAAATGAATATTTAGAGTTATTCATTTTAATTTTAAATAAAGATAACTTTGTTTCTCATAAATTCTTTAAACAATTTTCAGGATTTATTAGTTTTCTTGTCGAACAGACGAAATATAGATTAGCGGATGACACAGAAAGAGATCGGCTATATAAAAAGTTTGATGGAACTATAGATTTTTTTAAAAATGGCCCTTCTAGAATTTTAAAACCTTTTACGAATAATGGTTTATATGATTTATATCCTAATTCAACACCGTTAACAGCTATAGAATTACAAAACAAAAAAAGCCGTATTGATAATTTATTTAATATTTTTAGTGTTAATTATGATGATGAAAGCCGTAGTGAAGATGAAGAGACGGATACTAAACCTAACCCAACTTCAAGCGAAATTAAAGGCTATAACAAAATTATTTATGGTGCTCCTGGGGCAGGGAAAAGTGCATCGATTAAAAAGTTTATAGAAAAAAACACACCAGAGGAATTACGAGATAAAAACTATATTCGAACTGTTTTTCACCCAGAAACTCAATATTCAGATTTTATTGGCTGTTTAAAACCACATAAAGACTCTAGCGGAAATATCACTTATAGCTTCAGAAAAGGCCCTTTTATTCAGATACTTGAAAAAGCTCTTCTAGATAAGGAAAACCATTATTTTTTAATTATTGAAGAACTTAATAGAGCCAATACAGCTGCAGTATTTGGAGAAATTTTTCAGCTATTAGATAGAGATGATGAAGGGAACAGTGAATATCCAATTCTAATTCAAGATGAAGATTTATATGATGCTTTAATGAGTGTAACAGGCCTTGCAATCAATGAGTTTATATCAAAGCGTCAATTGATTATACCGAGTAATTTATCAATTATTGCAACGATGAATAGTAGCGATCAGGCAGTTTTTCCATTAGATACAGCATTTAAAAGACGTTGGATTTTTGAATACTTGCCAATAGATTTTGCGAATTGTGCTACAGGCGAAGTTCCTATTCATCATGAAGATTTACCAAATGTAGAATGGAAAACCTTAGCCCAGGCAATTAATACGATTTTAGGTCAACTCAAAGTTGTAGAAGACAAACTTATTGGGCCGTGGTTTATTAAAGATAGTGATCTAGTTGGAGATCAAGCTGAACAGACTTTCATTGGAAAAATTTGTTCGTATTTATGGGATGATGCCCTTAAGTATAAGAATAAAGATGAAATTTTTAGAAGTGGCATTCACGGGTATGGTGAGTTATATCAAATGTATTCTGATAAGAAGCCAATATTCTCAGAAAAATTCATGGAGATCCTACAAACAGCACAAAAGCTAGATACTGATGGCTCAGATAAGATAGAAAAATAATGATGGAATATCGATTTTTTGAAGATAAACAATTTATCGATTCAAAAAAAATCCCTGATTTCGTAGTTGATAAATTAGCTTCAGTCGGTGGTATTGATGTAGTTAATCAGGGGCGAAAAATTGCATTTTGTGGGGTCATCATCGTTGATGGTTGCATATACTGTTTCGCTCCTGCTAAATCAGAATCTACAAAAATTAAATCTATAGGGAATTTAATAAAAGTAATTCATTCTTATAAAAACTCTACTGATTCTAGTTTGTTAGCATTAGATGAAGATGAAAAAGGAAAGGTTATTGAAGAAATTTCTTTAACTGATCTTTTTGAAATTATCGATCTATATTTCAGTGTAGGGATTTTAAAATCTAAAACACATACTTATAGTGAAAAGGGACGAACGAATTGGTCTAAAACAGTTAACAGAGAGTTTCCTGTCTTTACTAGTGATAATGTTCCGATCTACTTTGACCTTCATAAATACCCAGTTTCCATTTACCAAGATGACTTAATTTCAAGTATTCACTGTGAAATTATTTTAGACATTTTAAAAAAGTTTCACTGGCTAGATGAAAGATTTAACTTTGTATCTAAAGATCAGTTAAATGAGAGAAAATTATTTAATGAATTAAATGTTGAGCAAAAAATTTCTTTATTAAATCAAAGATTACATTCAACTTTTGTATCCCTAGAAGTTAGAACATTGCAATTATTAATTAGATATTTAGAAAAGATTCAAGAAAGTGGATCTAATAATATTGTGATTGGAATTCGGAAATTTCATTACGTCTGGGAATTCCTACTTAGAAATCTTTTTCATAATGTTGATCAACGAATTAATTCGTTACTACCAGTACCTAAATATCAATTTTTAGGCCCTACAGATTTTAGTGATGCTTCGAATCAAAAAGGTATGCGCTTAGATGTATTCATTAAGAGTGAAAATTCTTGTTGGGTCATAGATAGTAAATACTATACGGCTACAGGTGCGCATGATGCTCCTGGATGGTCTGATCTAGTTAAGCAGTTTTTCTATGTCAAAGCAGTTAAATTGATTTACCCTGAGCTTGAAACGGTTAAAAATATTTTCATTTTTCCAGGGATCAAAAATCCACTATCACGTATTCAAATGGTTTATCGTGAAGAGTCTAAAGATGAAGAAAAATTAGCAAAACTAACGGAAGATTTTATTCCTATCGAATGCTTATATCTAAATCCTAATGAGGTCATGGAAAAATATTTAAAATCCGAAAAGGTTTACATCACAGATTACATCTAATGTTGAGTTAATAAAAAACCCCGGCATCCTGCCGGGGTTTTTCGTATTGGTTCGGTCGGTATAACTCCTGTCGTACCTTACAGTCCCTATGCGTATCTGTGTTCTTATTATTGTGTGGAACTTCCTGTTCCTGATGAATCCATCATAGGAAATTGCAGCAAGATCGTATAGCCGCAAAGGGCCGGAATTGATGTGAGCAAATGCGTACAAGACCGGCTAAAAACTGTCCCCTTTTTATCCGCAGAAATTGGGGATATTTTTTATCCTGCGAAGACCGGGAACATTGAAAAAAGTTTCATTTTGACTAAAAAACAATCAATTTTATTGGCGGAATATATCAAAACTGCTCATAAAAAAGCCGACTTGTTTCCAAGTCGGCTTTTCGGGTTTGCGTCCCCGATTTCTTATAGCATAACTTTTTGAAATATAACACTATTTATTTTTCGTTTCGTATAAGCGCCATTATGTTAAATGGATAGAGATTTGATTAATTCAGGAATATTATTCTAGAAAGGATTTAAAGCTATACTAAAATCCTATCAC
>JAGHSJ010000280.1 GCA_018065935.1 Candidatus Kurthia equi | reverse complement strand
ACCTTAACTTAGCTAAATAGCCTTAGTTAAAGTAGTTTAAATAAAAAGATTTTCAATTATAGTCGATTCCACTTTTGGATAAAAATAGATAGTATGGATTGGATTTTTTTGTAGTCATTTTTGAATTTCAAAACAAAATACAACGATTTCATAAAATGTAAAATCTCTGTTCTTGCTTTTAAGAATCTTGTTGAATAACCTTCTGATTCAATTGTATTTTCAACACGATCAAATACTTGTTCAATCCATTCAATAATAATGGCTTCATCTACATCGTTAACTAAAAGAACTTCTATTAATGAAATAAGACGTTCTTCTTCATCATCCGTAAAAACATGCGTTTTCCAAAAATTAGATTGTATCGCAGTTAATACAGAAGGTGCATATCGTTTAACATCCGTTCTAGAGCGTAGAAGAATATTAATTAATAACGCACTGTTCCCTACTGAATACGCAAATCCTGTAGCCGTTTGTGCTCGCAAATCCACTTCACGGTCTAATAACAGTAAAGCATCTTGTAAAATTTGTTCGCCTAGGTCACTCTGAATTTGATCTTCCGTTACTAATAAACGTAACCATTCTGCAGAGAGTGCTCGTGTAAATACGGATGGTGTATCGCACTCACCTAGTTTATGTAACAGTAATTTATTTTGTAAAATTCCTTGTAGTAATACTTCTTTTTGTGGCGCTGTTAATACTTCATATTGCAGCAAGTCAATTAATAAGCGAAAATTCAATTCATCTCTTACTTGCCCATCTTCTGCCCCAATATGTTTTACCATTTCTTGAAGAAAGTCATCTTGATTTTTCTCAAAAAAAGATTTTTGTGCGATTACCCCGCCATTTAATAGGTCGGTGGCTTGTTGTTTAAATTCCATGATGTACCTCCAAAAAAATCAGTATGGATTTATCATATCGAAAAAAAGAGAGCGTGGCTATAGATGTTATTCGTTTAAAGCGAATTTACGCTCATAATAGGAACAACTGGCTGCCAATTGTTGAAAACAATCTTCCAATACAATTCGTGCATTTTCTCTTTTCACATAGATTAAGTAATTTTTAGTTGCTTGATAGTATGCAAAGTAAAACTCATCGTAAGGGATTACAACTATCACTTCCTCTTCTTTTTCAATATGTAAATTTTTATCTTTAAGTTCTAACGTATAAAAGTTCCTTTTTCCATACTGCTTTATTTTCCGTTTTGAATAATCGTATTCAAATTCAATTAATGCGTCCCAAACCACTTGTAAGAACTTCCCCTGAAAATCCGATGCTAAAATTATTTCTCCATTATGTATATTAATTATATCTACATGTTGAAAAGAAAAGTCATCGTAGTACGGGCTTTTTAAATGTTCGAATTCTGGTGAAATAAATTCTATATCCATAAAATCACCTTTTCTACATAATGTATTATTTATCTTAAAATATGTATTTTTTCTCTATCTATATACAATCATAAAGGACTTTATATGCAAAAACAATAGAAGGAGGTGGCTTACAATCTAAAAATACGAAAGATTGTCTAATATGAAACAAAATTTAAAAGTTTGAAAATACTTGAAAAAGGAAAAATACTGTTTAGCTGCTGCTTTTAGATCCAAATGTATTTAAACAGAGGAGGATTTTTAATGGAACAACTACAAAAAAAAGCATTTGAAGCCTTTACCTATCTATTTCCTTTAGTCTTTAATATTCAACAAATCAAACGCTATGTGAAAATTGGTGTAGAAGGTACTGGTGGAGCTGGTTTTAATGCATTTAGTCACGCAAGCTATTTAGCAGATGCCGACTCCGATTTTGTCAGTGTCAATAACGATACAATCTACTCATTGGCAGGAATCAATTTAAGTGGCGGTCCATTATTATTAGAATTGCCTGAATCAAAGGAAAAATACTATGTTGGCCAATTTGTAGATGCGTGGACAAATAACTTTGCTTATGTTGGCTCAAGAGGAACAAATGGTGAACAAAGTAAAATCTATTTAGTTCCACCAAAATTTACAGGTGAATTGCCAAAGGACTATCCAATCATTGAATTTCCTACTGAAATAGGTGTTATTTTAATTCGTTATGCAATTGATGCAGCAGATGATCTACCTAATGTACAAAAGTTGCAGCAACAAACCAACTTATCACCTGTTTTTGATAAAATCGCTCTTCAGCCTGTTCCTGAAATCGAACAATCGAAAGATTCCTTGAGTTTCTTTGATGAAGCGATTGCTTATATGACTGCCTTTCCAGCTTCTGAACAAGACCAACAAATGATTGAGCAAAACTTTGCTGATTTACATCTTACCTCACCAGAATTGCGCTCTGATGAAGCAAAAGTAGCTTTGAAAAAAGCGAATGATGAAGGTGTCGCTTATTTACGAAAGCTTCTAGATAATAATAAAGAAAATAATGCATATATTAATGGTTGGGACATGAATTTACAAGCGTTTGATTATAATAATCAATTTTTTGAAATCGGTGCTCTTTCTGATAGCCAGTATGTAATTGCTGATCGTCCGAAAGCAATCATGACCCGTGCTTTATCTGCACTTGGAGCTCTTTGGGGGAATAATGCATATGAGGCTGCCTATTTCTTCTTGTGGGAAGATGAAGATGAAAATCCATTGCTTGGAACGGAAAATTATCAAATAACTTTCGATTCCCCTCCTCCTGTGAATGGTTTCTGGTCACTTACTATGTATAATATGCCTGAGTTTTTCTTAGTAGCGAATGAGTTAAACCGCTACTCCATTGGCGATCGTACAGAGGGACTTCATTATGAGAGAGATGGTTCATTAACGATTTATTTATCAAACGAAAAACCAAGTGATCCAGAAAAAATAGCCAATTGGTTGCCAGCTCCAGCGGGACAATTCAGACCCATTTTACGTCTGTATTTACCAAAAGATGAGGTTCTTCAAGCAAATTTCACGCTACCTGTTGCAAAAAAAATTAAAAAGTAAAATAGAAGTGAGTAAAATTTAATCCTCTCTTCATTCTAATTCTTTTTTTAAAATGAAAATCCACGTCGCATCAAATGGACGTGGATTTTCGTTTATTAAACATAGTAGAAAATAGTCTACCTCTTATTGTTGCTATTATTCTTTGATTTCCATCTTGAAATCTTCCCTGTTCGATTATGCTTGTAATACATAGCGTTCGATTGCAACTGCTACACCATCTTCATTATTAGACAATGTTTCCGCTTTTGCAATTTCTTTTAATTCGTCAATCGCATTAGCCACTGCAACTGGGAAACCTGCCACTTGGAATAATTTTAAATCGTTTAGACTATCACCTAAGCACATTACTTCCTCCATTGAAATGTCGTGATAATCGCATAATTTTTGAATACCAGCAGCTTTCGAAATACCTTCATAATTAATTTCATAATTTGTTTTAGCAGATTGAGTAATTTCTAAATTTTCCAAGTCTTTTACTTGTGCATAGAATTGCTGCAGTAAAGTCTCATCCTGCGTTTGAACACCTATTTTCAAACATCTTGCCATTTCATCATCTGTTAAGTGACGATTTTCAAATACCCCATTATCTGTGAACCCCCAAAATGGGATGCTTAATTCTTCAATAATTGATAATAATTGTTTAACAGATTGAGCATGGAGATACGATTTTTCTCCGGAATCTGTCGGTTGATAATAAATATCCGCTCCATTTGCTGCTACAACTGGTTGATTTAATGCAATTGCTTCAGGCACTAAACGTACATTATGAATACCTCTACCTGTTGCAAGCACAATCATGACACCTTTTGCGATTGTCTGTTTTAACACATCTAACGTCTTTGCCGTTAATTGGTGTTCATCATTTAATAACGTTCCATCCATATCAATTGCGACTAATTTTATTGGCTTCATTTAAAATCCCCCTGTTGATGTCTAGTACTTCATTTCTCTTACTCAAACTATATAGAAAATGACTTCGTTTGAATAGTTATTTCTTGTTCTAATAATAACTTTTGCAATTGCTTATGATTCATTACTTCAAAAGTAGCGTTACTTTTTTGTTTGGTTTCAAAAACATTAAACCAACAGCTATCTAAACCACTATTTTTTGCTCCTTGAATATCTGATGTAATCGAATCTCCAATCATTAATGCCTTTGATTTTTCTATTTCTGGAGAATTTGCAAATACATACTCAAAGAATTTTTTATTTGGTTTTTGAGATCCTGTTTGCTCTGAAATATAAACTGCATCAAAATAATGAGTTAATTTTGCGCCTGCTAAACGGCTCATTTGTGTATGAAGCTCCCCATTTGAAACCACGTATAAACAATACCCTGCTTGTTTTACTTGTTTTAAAGTTTCAATCGCATGTGGAAGTAGATCATATCCCTCACTTAGGAACTTTTGATAGTCTTTAGCCGCTAACTGTCCGTCTGCATCGATTGCTAATTTTTCAAATGTAAGGGCGAATCTTTTTGTAATAATATCATTTTTCATAATTTCGCCATTTTCGTATTTCGCCCATAAATGGTGATTTATTTCATTGTATGTAGTGTTAAAAATTTCTTCATCAATTTGTGGTGCATATACTTTTATAATGCGATTTATGGCCCTAAACTGTGTTGCTTGAAAATCTAAAATTGTATCATCTAAATCAAATAATAAATGGTTATACTGTTTCATCAAAATCCCCCTATTATTCCATTATAATGAAAAAACACCTTGTAGTATATAGTATACTAGTGTACTATGTAACTAATACACTGAAAGGAGCCTCTTACCTAAATGAAGTTCCAACGATTTTTTGGATTGCTCCACCGTGAATGGCAAAGACATGCTGCTCACTTTTATTTAAGTGTCGTTAGTCTAATTGTTTATCTCGTTTTAATCCCTTTAACCATGGCAAAATTCTTTCCACAAAATTGGAATTTGGAAGATACCGTTATGTCTCATCTCATTGCTTTTATGGTTTTCTTTGTGTTAATTCCCATTCAATTGGCTTTTAATATCCGACAAGAAAATAAGCAAAGTGACATTTGGTTACATACACCTGCTCCATTTTGGCAATTAATCTCCGCTAAGCTTCTTTACTACTTAGCGATAGCTATCATTCATTTTGGGTTAATTTCAATCAGCCTATTAACTGCTTTACGTATAATTCAAGATACATCTGTAATTGATTTTATACCGATTATCTTTACTACCGTATTCATTAGTAGCATTGAAATATTAAGTTTAATGATATTCATTCTACTTGCGGTCGTTTTCGTTTTATTCTTCAAACGTTACATGGGATGGCTAGCCTATATCGTAACGATTGTATTGATGACAGCGCTGATTTTTATCGAATTATTATTAGAAGAAATTGGCTTTTATAATGACTTTATTTATAGTGGTGTGAATTTAATGGATTTCATTCCACTTCCACAAGCCTATGAAACCACGCTTCTTATTGAATTGAGTGATTTTTTCTATGTAAAAGATATTGTTTTATATTTCATTATTTATGCTGTTCTTACTTTCTTTGTTATTAAATGGCTTGAGAGGGTGATAAAACGTTGACTATCGATTTTAATCGTGACACACCTATTTATACACAGCTTGTTGAGAGAATTTGCAGTGAAATTATTCGCAATGAACGTCGACTTGGCGCAAAAATGCCATCCGTACGAGAATACGCTCTTGAAGTAGGTGTGAATGTAAATACGATTCAGCGCGTTTATAAAGAACTGGAACATTTACAGCTTACGGAAACAAGACGTGGTCAAGGAACTTTTATTACGGCTAATGAACAAGTCATTATTGACATGCGACAACAAGTAAAAAGTAAACTAATTGCACAATTTTTTGAGAAAATCGATGATTTTGGTTTTACTAAAGAAGAAATAATGACGGAAATCAATCGTTTCGATGGAGGTTCTGTTAATGATTAATGTACAAAATGTTAGTTATGGAATTAAATCAAAATGCATCTTAAAAAATGTCTCCTTTCAAATACCCATTGGAAAAATCATCGCAATTGCTGGGGAAAACGGCAGTGGTAAAACAACCTTGCTCCGTTTACTATCGGGTATTAAAAACCCTTCAAACGGCAAAATTACAATTGACCACAAACCGCTTACACATCAGAGTGCGAATACAATCGCTTATTTACCTGATACGGATAACTTCCATAGTAATCTAACAGGTGTTCAATTATTTCACTACTATCAATCACAATTTACAGATTTCAATTTAGGAAAAGCTAATGAAATTGCTGCATTTTTAGAAGTTGAATTGCAACAAAAAATTCGGAATTTATCAAAAGGTCAACGTGGTAGACTTAAAATGGCGGCTACCCTTGCTCGTGAAGTTCCTTATTATATATTAGATGAGCCACTTGCTGGACTAGATCCCATCGTCCGAGAATCTTTAATAAGGGGACTAATTAAGTTTACGGATACCGAGAAGCAGACCATCATTCTTTCTACTCATGAACTATACGAAGTTGAGCCTATTTTGGATGCGCTCCTTCTATTAAAGGATACACGAATCATATCCTATGACATGCTTGAAAATATACGTGAACAATGGCAAGAAGATGCTGTTTCATGGATGAAAAAACAATATCGAAAGGAATGAAGTAGATGAACGCTATCGTTGAAATCAAAGATTTGAACAAAACAATTAAGTCAAAACACATCATTAAAAATTTAAATTTAGCCCTGTACCCTGGACAAATTACAGGCTTTCTTGGACCAAATGGAGCTGGTAAAACGACGACGATTCGTATGATGACTGGTTTAATGAAACCAACTTCAGGCGATGTTTTAATCAATGGACAATCTATTAGAAATAATTATGAAGAAGCTATTAAGCATGTCGGAGTAATTGTTGAAAATCCTGAAATGTACAAATTTATGACGGGTTATAAAAATCTTGTTCACTTTGCAAATATGCACAAAGATATATCAAAGCAACGCATTGATGAAGTCGTAGAATTAATGGGGTTAACAAATCGTATCCATGAAAAGGTTTCTACTTATTCATTGGGCATGCGACAACGTTTAGGTTTGGCACAAGCCCTACTCCATAAGCCAAAATTCCTTATTTTAGATGAGCCAACAAATGGTTTAGACCCTGCTGGTATTAAAGAATTACGTCAACTGCTACGTAAACTAGCAGATGAGCAGCAAGTTTCAGTACTTGTATCAAGTCACTTGCTTGCTGAAATCGAATTAATGTGTGACAAAATTGCCATTATCCAAAATGGGGAGTTAACGAATATTCGCGAAATGCAAGCTACAGAAGTTTCAAGATACTCAATGGAATTACAAGGCCCTGCAGAAGAACTATTACAAGCGTTGGCATATAATTTCAGCTCTACGGACAATCTTTACACAATTGAAGTAGAACATAAGGATGTCCCTTCCCTTATTACTAAATTAGTACAAGCAAATATTTCGATTTACAGTGTACTTCCATACCATGAATCATTGGAAGATCAATTCTTAGAAATGACTGGAGGCGGACAAATTGTTGAAGCTCATACAAAATGAATGGATGAAATTATGGTCTAAAAAAGCAACATGGGTGATGTTGATTATTACAATCACTTCTATCGTGATTTTATTAGTAGGAACAAAATGGATTTCTTCCTTCGATGACACAGATAAAAACGCCTGGAAGCTAAGCGAGCAGGAAAATGTTACTAGTATGAAAGCTTCACTGGCGGATGAGCAGCTAAGTAAATCTGAAAGACAAGAAATAGAAGATAATCTGAAAATTTCTCAATATCGCCTTGACAATAACTTACCAACACCGGAATTAAATTCAACTCAAAGTTTTTTACACAATAGTTCAACATTATTGATGTTTACTTCCTTATTTAGTGTCATAGTGGCTGCTGGTATAGTTGCATTTGAATTTGGTACGGGCTCCATTAAAATGTTACTCACACGACCAATTGCACGTTGGAAAATTCTTTTATCTAAATTACTTACTAGCGTGAGTTTTTCGATTGTACTTGGTGTAATTACTCTTTTATTCAGTGTGATATTTGCTTACCTTTTCTTCTCTAATTCAGGTGCATTTTTAGAAATAAGTAATGGGAAAATTGTAGAAGAAAGTACAATCGGTCAAACACTTATCGACTATCTATTGGCATATGGTGATATTATCATCTCTTTACTATTTGCTTTTATGTTGGGTTCTCTGTTTAATTCAAGTGCCTTAGCCATTGGTTTAACATTATTTATTTCGTTCTTTGCGCAAACCATTACTATGCTACTTGCTAAATACACATTTATTAAATTCTTCTGGTTTAGCGTATCTGATTTGTCTGGCATCGCAAATGACTATACAATAATTGAAGACTTAACAATGGGCTTCGCTATAACCATCTTACTAATTTACGCAGTCATCTTCATCACAATTAGCTTTATTCGTTTCAATAAGCGTGATATTACTGCTTAGACGTCCGATTACATGAATGATTGGTCCGAAAAAGAAGGCTATAATAAAAGGAGATATCGTGAGAAATTACGATTTCTCCTTTTATTTTTTATTGAATGAATACTGAATGTATATACTACTCCATTTGATAAAGAATAATACCTAAAATCAGCATGTAACCCTACCTTTTCACTGTACTTTCTCACTAAATTTTTCCATAATTAAAGTACGGCTTTTTTTACCACTTCCGTAATTTAATCGAAATGAGGGGTTTATTTAATGAAAAATTTCACTTTAAACAATGGAATCGAAATTCCAGCTTTAGGATATGGTACATTCCGTTCAGAAGAAGGTCAGGATTTAGCAGCAAATGTGAAGCATGCGATTAAATCAGGCTATCGAAGTATTGATACAGCATTTATATATCAAAACGAGAAATCTGTTGGTGAAGGAATTGCCGCAGCCATCGCTGAAGGCATTGTAACTCGTGAAGAACTGTTTATAACGACTAAGGTATGGAATGATGGCTTAACTTATGAGGAAACGTTACAGGCCTATGAGGACTCTTTAAAACGACTTGGTTTAGATTATGTTGATTTATATTTAATCCATTGGCCAGGTCTTGATGATAATTATATTCAAGTATGGAAAGCATTAGAAACACTTTATAAAGAAAAACGTGTGCGCTCGATTGGCGTTTGTAATTTTAATGTATCGCATTTAACAAATCTTTTAGCAAATACAGAAATTGTACCAGCAATCAATCAAATTGAATTATCTCCTAAATTAACACAGCAAGAAATTCGTGCCTATTGCAAACAGCATCATATTTATGTTGAAGCATGGTCTCCTCTAATGAATGGCGAGCTTTTATCAAATGAAACGCTAAACACATTAGCTGCTAAATACAATAAAACTGCTGCACAGCTTATTTTGCGTTGGGATATCCAATCGGACATCGTGACTATTCCAAAATCAATGACACCTTCTCGTATTGAAGAGAATTTTGATATCTATGATTTTGAATTATCAGATGAAGACATGGCTACAATTGATGCATTAAATGAAAACTTCCATTACGGTCCAGACCCAATTGATTTTGATTTTGGTCGTTAATTATAGCTAATTTCTAAATGAGATTTCCTACTATTTGTTCAATCCCAGCGTTTTTAATGTTGGATTTTGGACTTTAGGGGAAATCTCTTTTATTATGAATAGTAGTGAGGAGTGAAAGACTTACTTTTATAAATGAAGATTAATTGTTAGAAGGAGTGACACGATGACTACTATCAATACTGTTGATCAAACAAAAACATTAAAAACCGAACTTACGAGATTTATGATGTCCTACCGTTTTGCGTTGGATGAAATCAATACAAAAATGAAAATTTTAAAAGAGGAATTTCACCTCATCCATGAATATAACCCAATAGAACATATCGATTCACGTGTGAAAACACCCGAGAGTATCATACGTAAAATCAAAAAAAAGAACCTTCCCTATGATTTAGATGTCATACGCGAAGAAATACATGATATTGCGGGTATACGTATCGTTTGTTCCTTTGTCTCAGATATCTACCGTATTCAACAGATGATTTCAAATCAAGCGGATATCAAGGTTATAGATATCAAAGATTATATTGAAAATCCAAAGGCTTCTGGTTATCAAAGTTTGCATTTAATCTTAAAAGTCCCTATCTTTTTGTCTGATCGTCAAGAAGAGGTCTATGTTGAGATGCAAATTCGTACAATCGCCATGGATTTTTGGGCTAGTTTAGAACATAAAATTTACTATAAATATAATAAAGCCATACCAACTGAGTTATCTAGCCAATTAATCGAGGCTGCACACACAGCAGCTTTATTAGACCGTAAGATGGAAAGTCTAAACAAAGAAATTAATATTTTAAAGAATGAACAACAAGATGAAGAGCCTTCTGAAAGCATATCTGCTCAAAGCACTCGATTTTATAATGCTTTACAAACCATTGGTATGACCTCTTCTGAAGAAGAAAAAATTTAATTTGACCATAATAAAAACACAGTCACCCCAAATGACTGTGTTTTTATTATTCAGATTTAAAACTATATCCTTTTTCATCCATAGCTTTTTGAAGAGCAGATAATGCTTTAGGTCCAATTCCATGTAGACGTTGCAAGCTTTTGATATCTACATTCTTTAAATCCTCTAGTTTATATAACTCCGCAGTGTGTAAAGCGCGAATCGCAGGTCGAGCAACTCCCTCTGGCCAATGATTCATTTAAAACCCTCCTTTAAAATCCGTGAAAATTATGATGAACTCTCTAAAAATTAACTTTAGAGAATTAATTTCCAAATTATAGTAC
>JAGHSJ010000317.1 GCA_018065935.1 Candidatus Kurthia equi | reverse complement strand
GAGTAATACAGATCACCTGTTTACTCTTTTGTCCGTCACAAATCAGCGATTAAGCCGTAATTCATAAACATACTGCACAATGGGATGCTTTAGTTTCATCTTGTCAGACATGTTTAGAAGTCGTTTTTTTCCAACGCGTCTGTCCATTAAAGCGAGAATATTTAAGAGGATGTCATTGCTCTCTAAGCTTTCATCTATCGGAGTGGCTAAGAATTTAGTAGCTACTACGACAAAATTTGATTTACTTAAATTTGTCTGCGCTGACAACAGTTTTTTTGAAAGTTGTGATAACTTTCTACTCCTAGCAATGACTTGTAGGCGATCTTCTGGAATGGTTCCTTTCGATTCTTTTCTTACCGCTTCAATTTCTTCATTACTGATAGGAATTTGGATAGCAGCATCATTCTTAATCTCCTGCTCCGTCTGATACCATTTGATTAAGGTCGTTTTATCATTCATATTAAATACATTCTTTTTATCTACCGCAATATAGCAAAGCCCTGCTTTATCAGCTGAATACCGGTAACCCGTTGCACGGTATTCCACCCTTCCTTGTAATGCAGGACTCAGAAAACTCTCCAGATTTTGCTTCAATTTACTCCAGGACATGTAATTCTCCTTAATTTTTAATAAATATTTATTGTGGGAGTCGTTCTATTACCCATCATACAATTGATTATACTATATATAAGCTTTGAATCTGACACTTGAATTTATGATAGATCGAATTAGCGCCAAATAACGCTCGCCTGTTAATTAAGTGAGCGTTCGTGTAGGTTGGGTATTTTATGTTGAAAAGTCACTTTTTCAAGTAACTTTAAAGCACAACTTGCAGCTTAGTCTTTCACCTCAATCGGTTCTTTCGTGCCTTCCTGTTCTCTCGTTTTATGGTAAAGGATTGTCGTAATGAGGATAATCCCAGAGGCTATCCATATGGCTTTGTGTTCTAAGGACGTACTAAAAATTGTTCCTATTAAAGCACCACCAATAAAGGAAAGAATAATGGCAGAGAAATCACTAGCGTCGCATTAAAATAATTCAACGCCCTTAATAAAACTGAATTTTCTGTAATATATTCCGTGCATAAAAAAATCCTTTATAATGGTTGGGCGGTAGTAAACCATCCAAATCCAAAATAAAGGACATTCGCATGGATAAGTTTACACGAAAAACATCATTTGAACAATGGCTTTCACCGATTTCTACTACACAAATGGAGAAATTGATTGAAATTCATCAATTAAATTACTATACAAAGAAGCTACATGTCGCTTCATTTCTGAAATTACTGTTGTTTGCGCAGCTCAATGAAACGGAAAGTCTGCGGGCTGTCAGTGATACGCTGTTTTCTGACGACCTACAAAAAGCTACCGATTTAGAATCAATTAGCTTTTCACAGTTAGGACGGCGATTAAATCAAGTGTCATCGCAAGTTTTCCAACAGATTTTTCTGGACTTGGTGGCGCAAATCCATGAAAAAACCAATTTTAATCAGCGCCGAAAAACGACGACACCACTGAAAATCATCGACTCAAGTACGATACCACTGAATTTGAACAATCACCGGTGGGCTGAATTCCGTAAAACAAAGTCGGGAATCAAGCTCCATTTACGCCTTGTTTACTTAGAAAAAGGCTGTTCGTACCCCGACAAAGCAGTGCTCACGAATGCGAAAGAACATGATCGTGGTCAACTAGAAGTGCTCGTTGATGACAAAGAATGCATGTACGTTTTTGACCGTGGTTACTTAGATTATGAGCGATTTGACCGCATGACAGATGACGGATTTTTCTTTGTCTCACGCTTGCGAAAGAACGCAGTAACTCGAATAGTTGAATCCTTGAAACTACCTGAAAACTCAACCGTATTATCGGATGAAATGATTTTGATTGGGACAACGCAAAATCGTGCTGAAAATCTATTTCGTCTCATCAAAGTACTGGATTCAAAAGGAAACGAGCTGCATCTGATTACGAATCGTTTTGATTTAAGCGCAGACGAAATCGCTGAGTTGTACAAATCACGCTGGGCCATCGAGCTGTTTTTCAAATGGATGAAACAGCACTTGAACATTAAGAAATTTTACGGGCAAAGCGAGCAGGCCGTGCATAATCAAGTGTATATCGCCATGATTGTCTACTGCTTAAACGTACTGGCTCAGCTCAACACGAATAGCTCACGGACCTACTTACAAATTAGTCGGTGGTTAAAAGTAGCACCTTGGAAACCAGCACGCACTTGGATTCGAAAAATCGCAGGAAAAGCCGTCCCATAAAGGTTTTCACGTTTCTGTCGCCCTCGTCAAAGGTTATAGTAAAAAAATGGATGTTTACTACCTCTGCTTAAGTGTCTTCCTTTTTCTTCTCAAAAGGAAAAGTAATAAAACTGAATATTCCGTTAAACTTTACGCGACGGTAGTGTAATTAGATATATTCAAACGTGAAGGGGTTAGTTATTTTGGAAATAAGGGATTTGAAAAATTTTATTAAAGTTGTAGACCAGGGAAGTTTTACGAAGGCTGCAGAAGAAATGTATGTTACTCAATCATCTTTAAGTAAAAGTGTGAAACGTTTGGAGATACATTTCGGAAGCCAGCTGATCGTTCGGATTAAAAATAATTTACATTTATCGGATATCGGCAAGATCGTTTATCAACAAGGCCGTGAAATTATTAATTCCGTCAATGATTTGAATCTCTCTATTAATCAAACGAAAAATGGTGAATACGGAAGTATTTTATTAGGTATTCCACAATTAATCGGTACACTCTTTTTCCCTAAAATTGCGAAAGAATTTTATGAATCACATGGCAATATTAAAATCGAGCTGATCGAAAATGGTGCAAAAAAGTTAGAGCGAATTGTTACAGATGGAAAAGTTGATATTGCATTGATTGTAAAAACACAATTAACAAAAGATAATTATGATATTTATCCATTTATTGAAGATGAGTTTTATATATTTTTAAACGAGGATCATCCACTTGCAAATCGTACAGAGATTTCTATTTCAGAATTAAAGAATGAAAAATTCATTATATTTCCCGAGGAATTTACTTTGCATGACTATATTATTAATACCTGCAAAGCACATGGTTTCTTCCCTAATATTTTGTACAAAAGCTCTCAATGGGATTTAATATTGGAGCTTACTGCCTCTCATAACGCCGTGACCTTACTACCTAAATCTATCTATACCAAAAACGTCAATAAAAGAATAAAATTAATCAAAATAAAAGGAAAACCACTGTTATGGTCATTAGTTTTCATTACTCTAAAAGATTCCTATAAATCATTTGCGCTTCAGAGCTTCATCAAAAATATCGATTCCTTTAAGCCTTAATATTCCGTTTTGGAATAATTAGAAGTCTCTTTATTCGTTTTACTGATTTTTATGCATAAGATAGAATCCTAATTAAATAAGGAGCGAAAATAGAAGTATTACATATAGCTTAGGATTTTCCAAAATGGATATTTCTAGATATTGAGTCAGTGTGAACAACTATAGGAGGCTATTTTTATGAATAAAGTTTTTGAATCCTTTGATAAGGCTGTTGAAGATATTAAAGATGGTGCAACATTATTAGTAGGTGGATTTGGTCTTTGTGGTATTCCCGATCACTTGATTGCTGCCATTCAAACAAAAAATACAAAGGACTTAACCGTTGTAAGCAATAACTGTGGCGTCGATGATTTCGGTCTCGGTTTACTACTAAAAAATAGTCAAATCAAGAAGATGATTGCTTCCTACGTAGGCGAAAATAAAACATTTGAGCAACAATTTTTATCTGGTGAATTAGATGTTGAACTAACACCTCAAGGCACATTAGCTGAAAGACTCCGCGCAGGAGGTGCCGGTATTCCAGGCTTTTATACAGCCACAGGGGTCGGAACGCTCGTCGCAGAAGGAAAAGAAACAAAAGAATTTGATGGAAAAACATATATCCTTGAAAAGGCCATTCAAGGTGACTTTGCTCTTGTAAAAGCCTGGAAAGCCGATCCATCAGGCAACTTACTGTTTCGTAAAACCTCTCGTAATTTCAACCCACTTGTAGCTACTGCTGGGAAAATTACAATTGTCGAAGTTGAAGAGCTGGTCGAAATCGGTGAACTAGATCCAGATGAAATTCACTTACCGGGCGTTTATGTTCAACGAATTATTCATAGCCCTCATTTTGAAAAACGTATTGAACGCATAATGCTAAGGGGGGAAAACTAATGGATGCACGCAAAAAGATTATCAAAACTGCTGTCCAAGAAATTGAGGACGGCATGTACGTGAACTTAGGAATCGGCTTACCAACTCTCATTGCCAACGAAATTCCTGCAGACATCGACGTCTTTTTACAATCTGAAAACGGCCTACTTGGTATTGGCCCCTACCCTACAGCAGAAGAAGTTGACGCAGATCTCATAAATGCAGGTAAGGAAACTGTAACAGCCAGACCAGGCGCTGCTTACTTCGATAGTGCTAGTAGCTTTGCCATGATCCGTGGAGGCCATATAGACCTAGCCATTCTAGGCGGTATGGAGGTTTCACAAGCAGGCGATCTTGCCAACTGGATGATTCCAGGAAAAGTAGTTAAAGGCATGGGCGGTGCTATGGATTTAGTCGTAGGTGCAAAGAAAGTAATCGTCATTATGGAACACACAAATAAATACGGCGAATCAAAGGTCAAAAAAGAATGCATCCTTCCATTAACAGGGCGCGGTGTTGTTCATCGTCTTATCACTGATTTAGCTGTATTTGATTTTCAAAATGGTGAAATGAACCTAGTAAAACTACAAGAAGGCATCACACTTGAAGAAGTAACTGAAAAAACAGAAGCTGATTTTGTGAATAAATTACAATAACTCTAAAGTCGAAAAGCCACCTATTCGAAAAACTTTCAGATAGGACTAGGTGGCTTTTTGTCGTTTATACTACAAAGGTGTGCTATTTTAATGTCAGTTTTCTACTGTCTAATTAAGCCACTTAATATACGAGCTGATTTCTGTTCAAGATTATTAATGGTGTAACTGCTGGTAGCACTTGGTCCCAACATACGGATATAGGGTGTTCCGAGTCAACATAAAACAATTGTGTATGAACGTCTTTATGCTTGCTTGTCAATTCTACCGTATCCAATGACTTGGCGATTACATCTGAAAATAGCCCCGTTTTATAAATAGCCTCCTTCTTTGTCCATAGCTCATAAAACGAGTTTATTCGGTTTTGCTTAGACTTTTCATTGATCAAATTAATTTCTGCCTCTGACATAACATAAGCCATTACCTCTTCATTAAAATGAGCAATTTTTTCAACATCAACCCCAACATGGCCATCATTGGTCATAGCCATAACGATCCACTCACCAGAATGTGAAAGATTAAAATCGCCCTTCCAATGATTTTCTCCAACAAGATATGGGCGTCCAGTTTTATCACGAGCAATTTGTATATGTTGAAGATTTGTAAATGTTCGGATTGTCCATCTTACTAGTGCGCTCCCTAACAATGCTCGCTGCCGGTCCTGCCAATGCTTGTACTTCAGAATCCTATTTTGTTCTTCATGTGGAAGTTTTATTAAGAATGCACGCCATTCCCATTGCAATAATTGAGGACCAATAGGAAGAGCGAATAAGTGGATTTCCCTTTTTATGGCCTCAGAATTCGGCATCATCTAACGCCTACTAGCTTTGGCTTTGGAAAATAGCCCATTTCAATTCCATATTTAATCATTGTCCAGAGAAAATCGGGGTTTGGCTCTGCGCATATGACATCTGTGTTCTTTAGAAATTCCTGCGTCTTATTACTATTAAATATAAACGGTGAATCACTTGCTCCATCGCCTTCAAGCTGAGCAATTGCTAAGGTTAAATAATCTTGTAACTCTTTTGGATGATCCCCATGCAATAGCCAGTTTTCATATTCTTCTGCCGATACAATTTCTAACTCATAGCCAATTTCTTTTATATCTTCAATAAAATCTAGATATCTCAGCGGTACAGGGTTACACACATGGAAAATATGCCCGTTTGATTGTGGTTGGCGAGCTAACGCAACAAGCGCCTGGCTTGCATAATTAATCGGTGTAAAATCAACATACCAGTTTGCTTCTGGTGTTTTGCCTAAATATAGCATTGATTTAATCATGCGATAAAAAGCATTATCATCCATATTACGTTGGAATTTCCCTGTTTCAGAATGACAAGTTAAATTTCCCACTCGATAAATTGTTACCGGTATCTGTTCCATCCCAGCATTTCTCACAATATTTTCAGCCTTTAGCTTACTTTGGTTATAAACATTTTCCAGCGTAACATCATAATCAAAATCACCATATTCTTGGGCATGTCCCCATTGACTTGCAGCAAGTTCTTCAGGAATGCCAATTGTTGAAACGTGATGAAAATGAATACCGGCTTTACGTTTCGCCAGCTCAAGTAAATACCGAGTTCCTTCAATATTGACATCATGAAAATGATTAGCTGCGCCGAAATGTCGTACATCGGCACCACAATGAATAATCGCATCGATTTCTTCAATAAGTTTGTGCTCGTCTTCAACTAATAAATTTAGCGCTTTTTTACCCAAATCACCTTGTATAACCGTGACCTGCTTATCTATTATTGGGACAATGGCATCACCAAAATAATACTGCATACTTTCTTTCAATTTTTCATCCAGTGTTCCGCGTGAATTTTGTCTGATTAAACAGTATACATGTACATTCGTTTTATTCAAGAGTTCATATAATACATGACTTCCTAAGTAGCCTGTTGCCCCAGTTAATAGCACCGTGTTCATTGGCAAAGGTTTTGTGGTTGGATCGACTGGTAGAGCATTTGGTTCCATTAAATCCTTCAATACATAGTCAGTTGTTCGTTTAGTCGTATCATTATGCTCAGGTTGATAATTACTTATATACTTATCTAGTTCTGCAATGGTTTGGTATTGGAAAAAGTCTTGTATTTTTAAAAATGGCACATGCTTTTTTACTTGAACAAGAATCTCCAGTACTTTGAGCGAATGTCCACCACTATGAAAGAAATTATCATGAATTCCGACACGCGTAATACCAAGTACTTGTTCCCAAGCATTGGCTAACATAAGCTGTATATCATTTTCGGGCGCATCATAATGACTTGTGAAAGAGACTGCTACATCTATTTCAGCTAACTGTTTTCGGTCTATTTTACCAGTGGCAGACAATGGCATTTCCTGCATTTCAATCACGCGCTCCGGTACCATATATTCTGGTAGATTGCTTGCTAAATACCCCCTTATTTCATCTTGTTTTAGTTGTGTACCACCTGTTACTGTATAAAAAGCAAATAAGCTGTTATTTCCGTCTGCCTTTTTCTTCGCGAGAATCACTGTTTCTTGTATACTCGGGTGATTACTTAACACGGCTTCAATTTCCCCTAGCTCGATTCGAAACCCTCTCACCTTGATTTGAGAATCTTTGCGACCCACAAATTCAATTACTCCGCTTGGTAATAGACGCACTAAATCTCCTGTTCGATACATCCGTTTTTTAGGATCATCTGAAAATAAATGAGGGACAAATACTTCCGTCGTAATTTTAGGCTGGTTTAAATAGCCATCAGCTAAGCCGATTCCTGCAATACATAATTCTCCTATTACATTGGGTGGACAAAGCTGGCCATCTGTATTCACAATATACATTTCGTAATTTGCAATCGGTTTACCAATTGGAATACTTGATTGACTGTCTTTTACTTCTTTGTCTACTTTGTAATAGGAAGACAATACTGTACATTCTGTTGGTCCATATACATTCACAATTTCCGTATGTATTCCGAATTTTTCTTGCCACTTTTGTAAAATTGCAGGCATTAACGCTTCTCCGCCAACAGACAAGTATTTTAACGATTTCAATGAATTCTTATACTCTCTTGGAAGATGAGTAGCTAACTGTGTAAAGAAAGCATTTGGTACTGTTGCCGCTGTAACTTTTTCACGCTTGATCATATCAGCAAAAGCCTCGATAGATACGCGTTCTATACTTGTTAGCATATGTAATCTAGCACCGGAAAAAAAAGCAGTGAACGTTTCAGTGATTGAAGGATCAAAACTATAGGAGATAAATTGAGAATAGACATCCTGCTCAGTGGATTGATAAATTCTTTGATGCTCTGTTATTAAGTTGATAACTGCATCATGTCTGAGCATCGTTCCTTTCGGCTTGCCCGTTGATCCTGATGTATAAATGATATAAGCTAGATCGGTTGATGCGACATGGACATTGATATTTTCTTTAAAAAACGTTGTTTCCGTTCCGTCTAAAATCAACACATTGCGGGAGTAAGAATCGATAAATGGTAAATCATCAAGTAAATGAGTATGTTCTTTTTTCGTCAAGATAAACGGAGCACTTGTATCATTTAACTGATAATGACAGCGTTCTTTTGGATAACTTGGATCAATCGGAACATATACCCCTCCCGCCTTCAAAATGCCTAACAGACTGAGTATCGTCTCCTTGCTACGTTCCATGAGAATGGCAACATAATCCCCTTTTTGTAGTCCATTTTCGATTAACATATGTGCAATTTGATTCGAACGTTCATTTAGTTGACGATAAGTCATGACCCCACCATCGAAAGACAATGCAATTCTTTCAGCAAACTGTTCTGCAGATTGATAAAACATCTCCGGTATAGTTTTCTCTTTTTCATAAGATGCTTTCGTCTGATTTAACGCTAGATATAATTGTTTCTCCTCATTCGTCAACAGTTGCGTTCGATCGATCGGTAATAGATGTTTTTCATTACTTTTCAAATTATAATCTGGTGTCATTAAATCGACCCTTTGTTTTAAATTCAATCCTCACAATTCCTTTCTTCTAAAAAAAATATTCAATGGAAAAGTCGTTCCCATTGAATACTTTTTCATTATGATTTCACTATAAATGAACTAACCACTTTCATTAATTCAGCTGATAAATTAGTTAATGCTTGTGCTTCCTCCGAAACTCGATTTACTGTATCTAACTGAGTAACAGATGCATCGGCAATCGTTCTTGTATTATTTCTAGAATTGATAGAGAAGTGTTCCATATCCTGAACGGATGTTGTTACTTCTTCCATACCTGCAGCCATTTCTTCAATTGTCGCTGACAGTTCTTGAATCTGACCTGAAACTTGATGAATTGAAGTTAAAATTTGCCCAAAGGACTTCTCGGAATCATTAATCAGAAGCAGGCCATTATCTACTTCCTCTACAGCATGAACCATTATTTTTACAGATTCATTTGTATCATTTTGAATATGAGATATGAGTGTAGAAATTTCTCTCGCTGATGCCTCTGATTGTTCTGCAAGCTTACGCACCTCATCTGCGACTACAGCAAACCCATTTCCTGCTTCACCTGCACGAGCAGCCTCAATGGCGGCATTTAATGCGAGTAAATTTGTTTGTGAAGCAATGCCTGTAATAATACCGACGATTTCTTCAATTTTACCTGAATGTGCGCCCAACATTTTTACCGATGATGCCGATTGGTTGACCGCATTACTAATCGCGTTCATTTGCGCCACTGATTTATTAGTGGATTCATGTCCTTTTTCTGCTTCCTCAGTTGCAATAATAGAGGATTCTGAAATCTGATTTGACGTCATCGCAATGCGCTGGATACCTGTATTCATTTCTTCGATCGTTATAGAAGCTTCTTGTGCTTTTTGAAGTTGTAAATCTGCACTGCTAGCAACCTCTTGCATGGATTCAGAAACTTTATTATAAGAATCCGTTGTTTTATCCATATGTGATGATAAAACTTGTGCCGAATTTGAAACATGTGAAGAAACATGAGTAGCACTTTTAATAACTGTTTTCAAATTTTCAATCATTAAATTAAAGTCATGAGTCAGCAATCCGAGCTCATCTTTTGATTTAACAGGTAAAGCCTCAAGTTCTAAATCACCTTCAGCTACTTTTCTAGAGAGTTGAGAAAGTTGATGAATCGGCTTTAGTTTCTTATTTAAAAGAGAATAAACAACGATTGAAGATCCGATTAAGAATAGAACTGTAACCAGTAGTATCCATAATACTTCTGACATGGCTTTAGCAGTTACCATTGATACATCATAATCAATCGCATAAGCACCCAACATTGCCCCGTCTTCATCTAATATTGGTGTTAATCCTGTTTTATAGCTACCAAATTCATCGCTATATATTTCAGTTTCGGTGGCATTTTTTGTTTCGAAAACATCTTGGATTTTTGCGAGGAAATCTGGAGATAGACCCATTTCAATCATGTCTTGATTATATTCCGCACCAAAGTCCAGAATACTTGATGAGAGAACCGGAGCATTTATATTTTCTCCATCCATGGTAATGATATAGAGATTCGTAATAATATTGGAATTATTATTGATTGCGTCCATATCTTTCGTAATAAGAAGTGCATTCGGGTTATCTGCGCTCGGCTGCTCTAATACGGAATTCAATGTCTCCATATGTATAGTTCGGGATAAAATCATCCCTGTATCATAAAGTGATTGATCCATACTTTTTAAATTACTTTCTTTCACAATGTAATAAGATAGGCCCATAGTGACCAATCCAAATAAAGATAAAATACTTATCATAACAATCGTCAATTTCAAACTAATTGACGTATACTTTTTCTTACTGTCCTTCATCTGCTTTTCCTGCCTTCCAATTTGCATACACTAATACAATTCATGTGACCTATCATACAGCGTGTCCTTATGCATTTATTTCAATTTACCTTTTAACATTATTAACCAGTAAATTGT
>JAGHSJ010000286.1 GCA_018065935.1 Candidatus Kurthia equi | reverse complement strand
ACCTATATACGTATAATAGTAATAGACACATTGTATTATTTTTATTACAATTATATTAGTAAATGAAACGATATGTATTTCTCATGAATAAAAATACGAGGTGAAAAAAATGAGTATTTTTGGTGGTACGCTTTCGAATTTAGAAAGCGGTTTAAGTTATGCTTCGATTAGACAAAAAACAATCGCTCAAAATATTGCGAATGTTGATACACCAAATTATAAAGCAAAAGATGTTAGCTTTAAAAATATGTTAACTGAAGCAACTAACGCTGGCTTAACATCACATAAAACAAATGAAAAACATCTGGATTTTCAAAATGAAAAGGAAATGCCGGGTGTTTATAGCTATTCCAATTTAAATTACCGTGAAAATGGTAATGGTGTTGATATGGATGACGAACAAGCAAATTTAGCAGAAAATGCAATTTACTACAATGCATTGATTCAAAGAGTAAGTGATAAATATAATTCTTTAAATAATGTCATTAAAGGAGGGTAACTAAATGTCAATTTTCCATAGTATGAACACAACAGCATCAGCACTAACTGCACAGCGTTTACGTATGGATGTTATTTCATCAAACATGGCAAACGCTGAAACGACTAGAGGGAAGCTGGTAAATGGGGAGTGGGAACCATACAGAAGAAAATCGGTTGTTTTGACTGCTCAAGAGGGTGCGGGTTCGTTTGCTAGTCAACTGAATGCTGCTATAGGCTCGAGTAGTAAGACAGCTGGAAACGGTGTGAAGGTAACTTCAATTAAAGAAGACAGAGAAACCAATTTCAAATTAAGTTATGATCCAACGAATCCAGATGCAGATGAAGATGGGTATGTGAAGCTGCCAAATGTTGATTCATTGCAGGAAATGACAGATTTAATGTCAGCAACCCGTTCTTATGAAGCAAATGTAACTGTATTTAACGCAAATAAGTCGATGTTAATGAAAGCATTAGAAATCGGTAAATAATAAACGAGAGAAATATAAAGAGGAGGTACAGACATGGATGTTACTCAAGTTGCGTTGGCTCAACCCGTTGCGCCTACGCTAACTCAATCAAACAGCGCGTCAAAAGTCGAATCATCTGAAAGCTTTGGCTCGATTTTAAAAGATGCAATCAGTTCGGTAAATGAGACTCAAACACAATCGGATTTAATGACAAATAAACTGGTTGCTGGAGAAAATGTTGAATTATCTGATGTAATGATTACTGCTCAAAAAGCAGGCGTTACATTAAATACTGCATTACAAGTACGTAATAAAGCAGTAGAAGCGTATCAAGAAATTATGCGAATGACAGTTTAATAGATCGGTTAAATCGTATCTAATAAGACTTGGGATATTCAATATAACCGGAGGCCAAAAATGAATGAAAGATTAGGTAAAATAAAATCAGACTTGACCGGTTTCTGGAAAAGTCGAACGAAAAAACAAAAAGGCACATCGATAAGCCTAGTTGTTGGAGTTATTATTGTCGCTGCGCTTATTACATATTTTTTGACAAGAGTAACATACGCTCCGTTGTATTCGAATTTAACGACAGCAGAAGTTGGACAGATAAAAGAACAATTAGAAACTCAAGGTGTAAAGTATGAGCTAAATGACGGAGGTACATCTATTTCTGTACCAAAAGATCAAGTAGACGGGTTGCTTGTTGACCTTGCTTCACAAGGGTATCCACAAAGTGGAGAAATTGATTATTCTTTCTTCTCTGATAATGCTGGTTTTGGTATGACTGATAATGAATTTAATGTTATTAAAGTAGCATCTATTCAGACTGAGTTAGCTAATTTAATGAAGAATATTGATGGAGTGAAAGATGCAAAGGTTATGTTAAACATGCCTGAGCAAAGTACGTTTGTCAGTGATAGTGAAAAAACTGAAGATGCAAGTGCATCTATTGTGTTAAACACTACACCTGGACAACAATTTTCAGAACAACAAATTAAAACTTTATATAATTTAGTAGCAAAAAGTGTGCCAAATTTAAGCACAGATAACATAGTTATTACAAATCAATACAATGAGTATTTTGATTTAACAGGAAATGAATCTTCTTCAGATGTAGCGAATGCAGGTAATCAATTATCTGTTAAGAAACAAATTGAAAAAGATATTCAAAGACAGGTTCAATCATTGCTTAGCAATGTAATGGGATCAGGTAAAGCAATTGTTACAGTTACATCTGATATTGATTTCACACAAGAAAATCGTGAAGAAAATCTAGTAGAACCTGTTGATAAAGAAAATATGTCAGGTATTGAAATCAGTGCTCAAAAAATCACTGAAACATATACAGGAGCGGACGCAGCAAGTGGTACACCAGAAGCTGAAACGACAACCGACAATAACACATATGATGAAACAACAACTAGCGGAAATGGCGATTATGAAAAATCGAATGAAACCGTAAATAAAGAAGTAAACCGCATTAAACGTCAAATCGCAGAAAGTCCATATCGTGTGCGTGATTTAGGGATTCAAGTAGTAGTTGAACCACCGAATGCAGATGATCCGACATCATTAGAAGCGACAACACAAAATGATATTAAAACAATGTTAGGTTCTATTGTAAGAACATCTATTGATAAAAATTCAGCGGGTAATTTAACGGACGCACAAATCGAACAAAAAGTAACAGTCTCTGTTCAAAAACTGAATGGTAAAGCAGTAACTGAAACAGCAACTAAATCGTTGATTCCTTGGTGGGTTTGGGTAATTGGCGGTATTTTAGTAGTGGTTATCGCGTTGCTAGCAGTATTCATGATTCGTTCGCGTAGAAATGCGGAAGAGGAGTATGAAGAAGAGGAAGAGTACGAAGAAATTGAAGTAGAAGATATTTCCGAAGAAAAAGACTCTGAGGGAACTGTTAGAAGAAAACAACTTGAAAAAATGGCAAAAGAGAAGCCGGAAGATTTTGCAAAACTTCTTCGTTCTTGGATTTCAGAAGATTAGTAAGGAGGGCTAAGAAGTGGCAACAAAGAAAGATAAAGAATTATCAGGTAAACAGAAGGCCGCGCTCCTATTAATCTCTTTAGGACCAGAAGTATCGGCAGCTGTATATAAACACTTAAATGAAGAGGAAATAGAACGTTTAACATTAGAAATTTCTAGTGTTAAACGTGTTGAGCCGGAAGTCAAAGAAGAAATAATTGAGGAATTCCATACAATTGCTTTAGCGCAGGATTATATTTCACAGGGTGGTATTGGCTATGCCAAAACTGTACTTGAAAAAGCACTTGGTAATGAGCAGGCGTCGGCAATTATTAATCGTTTAACATCTTCATTACAAGTAAGACCGTTTGATTTTGCTAGAAGAACAGATCCAAGCCAAATATTCAATTTTATACAAAATGAACATCCTCAAACAATCGCTTTAATCTTATCTTATTTAGAACCACAGCAAGCAGGTACGATTTTGTCGTCACTACCCCAAGAGGTTCAAGCAGATATTGCAAAGCGTATTGCAACAATGGAATCAACATCACCAGAGGTTATTAGTGAAATTGAATCGGTTCTAGAGCGTAAACTGTCATCATCACTTACACAGGATTACACAGAAACTGGTGGCGTAGATGCTGTAGTTGAAGTACTGAATGGTGTTGATCGTCAAACAGAGAAAACGATTCTTGATGCCCTTGAAATTCAAGATCCAGAGTTGGCAGAAGAAATCAAAAAACGCATGTTTGTATTCGAAGACATTGTTACACTGGACAATCGTTCAATTCAACGTGTTATTCGTGATTCGGAAAATGCCGATCTTATGTTAGCGATGAAAGTATCAAGTGAAGATGTAAAAGAAATCATCTTTAAAAATATGTCGCAGCGTATGGCTGAAACATTCCGCGAAGAGATGGAAGTTATGGGGCCGGTTCGCTTACGTGATGTAGAAGATGCTCAAACAAGAATTGTAGCAGTAACACGTCGATTAGAAGATGCGGGTGAAATTATAATAGCTCGTGGCGGAGGAGATGACGTTATTGTCTAGAATAATACGACATTCAACAGAACAGCTGAATACGAAGACAATTAAAGTGAAAAGCTTCTCTTTTTCAGATGAGTTAACATCCGAAACACCTGCTTCATCTTTATCTGTCCAATCGCTTTTAGATGAGCAGGTTAAAGTGCGAGAAGGCTTGCAACAAGAAGTGCAACAAACACGCCAACAGTTGGAGCAGCAACGTCAAGAATTGCAACAAGAAATTCAAGCTGCGCGTGACAGTTGGTTACAAGAAAAAGAACAGTTGATTCAACAAGCATATGATGAAGGCTTTACGAAGGGCTATGAAGATGGCCAAGTGAAGATTCATGAGGAACTCAGTCAAAAAATTGCTGAAACAAATGAAACTGTAAATTCAGCTATCAAAAATGGACAAAGCTATTTAAATAGTCAAGAACATGTGATTTTAGATTTAGCTATTGAGTCGGCGAAAAGAATTGTTGGTAGAAGTTTAACAGAAGATCCAACAGCCTATATGGATATCATCAAACGAGCGTTAGTTGAGGCAAGGGATGCTGAATTCATTAAGGTTTATACATCAAGTGAGTATTATACAGAAGTCACAAATAAACGAAATGAATTAGAAACACTATTGCCTCCTAATCTGTTATTCACCGTATTCATGGATGAAAAATTACAAGGTTCAGAAAGTTATTTAGAAAGTAATCATGGACGGATGATTATTTCAATGGATTCTCAGTTGAATGAATTGAAAAAAAGCTTGATAGAAATAATGGAAAGTGTGGATTGATGAACATGAAGGCTGCGGAATTGTTAACTCTCATTACAGAAGTGCCGACCTTTAAGAAATTTGGGCGTATTTCACGAGTAGTTGGATTAATGATTGAATCAAATGGACCTCATTGCTCAATTGGAGATGTGTGTAAGATTCATGTGAATTCATCCCAGCTTGGTCATCAAGAGATTTTAGCGGAGGTAGTCGGATTTAAGGACGATATTGTTGTTCTTATGCCATTTACTTCGTTAAAAGATATCGCTATTGGTTGTTTAGTGGAAGGAACGGGTAAGCCTTTAGAAGTAAAGGTCGGACCAGAATTAATTGGTAAAATATTAGATTCGATGGGAAGACCGATAGATGGCTCGTTGTTGCCACAGGGGTTAACAACTGTGCAAACGGAAGGCGAACCACCCAATCCATTAACGAGACCGCCAATTAGTGAGACGTTAGAAGTGGGCGTTAAAGCAATAGACGGTATGCTAACAGTTGGTAACGGCCAACGTATTGGTATATTTGCTGGGTCAGGTGTTGGTAAAAGTACATTGCTAGGTATGATTGCTCGAAATACAAAAGCAGATTTAAATGTTATTGCATTAATTGGTGAGCGTGGGCGTGAGGTTCGTGAGTTTATCGAAAGAGATCTTGGGCCAGAAGGAGTCAAGCGCTCAATTATTGTGGCTGCGACATCCGATCAGCCAGCGCTTATGCGAATTAAAGGAGCCTTTACGGCAACCGCCATTGCAGAATATTTCCGTGAACAAGGTTTGAATGTCATGTTGATGATGGATTCGGTAACACGTGTAGCAATGGCTCAACGTGAAGTTGGTTTAGCTACAGGTGAACCACCTGCTCAAAAAGGGTATACGCCTTCAGTTTTTGCAATATTACCTAAACTGTTAGAACGTACGGGAACGAATGAAAAAGGCTCAATTACAGCCTTCTATACAGTTTTAGTAGATGGTGATGATATGAATGAACCAATTGCAGACACTGTACGAGGTATTTTAGATGGACATATTGTACTCGATCGAAACCTTGCAAATAAAGGGCAATACCCTGCAATTAATGTATTGAAATCAGTTAGTCGTTTAATGAATCATATTGCTTCAAAAGAACATGTAGCAGCCGCAACAAAATTAAGAGAATTATATTATACGTATACTAAAAATGAAGACCTGATTAATATTGGGGCTTATAAAAGAGGCTCATCTGCAGAAGTGGATGCAGCTATCCATTATGAGCCTTTAATAACAAACTTCTTAAAACAAGGATTTATGGATCCGGTATCTATGGAACAAACAGTTAATGAATTAACTGTGCTTGCGAGAGGCGGGATGTAATGTCGAAAAGGTATGAGTATCGTTTTACACCTGTGATGGTTATTAAAGAGCAAGAAAAAAGTGAAGCAGAAATGGCCTATAAACAATCAGTTTCAGTTTTTGAAAAAGTAGCAACGGCCTTGTATGATGCGTTGAAAAAAAAGGAAGATTTATTAGAGTTTCAACAACAAAAAATGCAATCTGGATTAAGTATTGTGGAAATGCATAATTACGCTAACTTTTTAGTGAGTATGGAGAAAAAAATTGCAGAATTACAAAATAAAGTAATGCAAGCTCGTTCAAAGATGGATTGGTTTGAAAATAAGTTAATTGAAGTCTCGTTAGAGTATAAAAAATATGAAAAAATGAAAGAGCGCGATTTTGAAACGTTCCTAAAAGAAGAAGATCGTCTAGAAATGATTCAATTAGACGAAATATCTCAAATTTCATTTTATAACAAGGAGGCAAGGTGAACCGATGGCTAAAAAACCAGCGCCTTCTAAAAAGCCGAAATCAGCTAAAGAAAAAGCATTAAGTGAGGAATTAACTACAACCAAAGAGCCAGGTATGTTACAAAAATTGTTTGTTTGGGTATTAATACCTGTGTTGTTTGCTTTAGCGATAGGCATGATTATTGCGGAAGTAACCGGAACAAATGTATTTGAAAAGGCTAAAACTGTTGTAGGCAGTTCTTCTGATAAAGAAGAAAATACATTAAGTGCTCAAAATGAAGCTGATTATAATAAACAAATTGTGAATTTAAAAGCGCAATTAAAAGAAAAAGACGCCATTGTTGCAAGCTTGCAGTCTAAAATTGATGCAAGTAAATCAGATGCATCGAAGGCTGAAATTGAAAAGAAACGCTTAGAAAAAGAAATTACAAAATTACAAAAAGCCAAAACAGATACGAAAGTTGATAATACAGCTTTAACAAAAACGTATGAACAAATGGCACCTAAATCTTCTGCGGCAATTATTTCTGCCATGAGTGATGAAGAGGCAATGAAAATTTTACGTAATCTAAAACCAGTCACATTAGCAGCTGTATTAGAAAAAATGACGCCTGAAAAAGCAGCAGCATATACTGAATTGCTTTCAACTGGTAAAAACAAATAATTGAAGGGAGGTGAAATGAGTGGTAACGGTAACAAGCTTTGAACATATTGGGCATCAAGTTTCTACAAAACCCAATCAGTCACATTCGACTACATCTTCTCAAACGAGCTTCGCAAAAACACTTCATCAATCTACATCTAAAGAACATGAAACTACAGTTGTTCATAATCAGCAACCAGTAACAAAAACTAAAGATGCTGATGTAGTTGAAGATAAAGTGAGTGAAGGAGAAAAAAATTCGATGCTAACTTTAGACTTCCTACTGTCTACAGCTAAAGTTGCTGAAGAAAGCAAAACCGAAGAAAATGTTGATTTTTCACTTCTATTCCAAGCAACATCTGTGGACGAGCTAGTGAATGCTCTTGGTGGAAAAGCTTTGCCAGAAGGGGAGCAATTAACACTTGGGTCATTAGCAGAAGCGCTAGGTATGACTGAAACTGATTTACATCAACTTATTTCGAAGCTGACAGGCAATGAGCAACAAGCAATGAATGTATGGGATGCTTTAAATCAAATTGATCAAAATGTTTTCCCTATTTTGCAACAATTAGCCGCCTCAATTAATGGGCACTCACAGTCTAATTTAAGTGCGAAGGAAGCGCAGCAAGCGGTCTCTTTCTTGAAATTAGTTGAATTAGCCGCCCCTAAAACTGATTTACTATTAAGCCAGCAGTTGCAAACATCACAGACGAAGGATTGGTTAGCGAATTTAGCTAGTCAGATTACAGCAAAAACAGTTGAGAAAGAAGTGACATTGCCATTTGCGAAAACAACCATGAGATTTCAACCGTTGACAACTGAAAATACCCAAACATCTAATGTGACGGCACAGCAAAGTGTGGCTGTAAATAAGACACAAACTTTCACCATTCAGCTACCTGCCAACGCAACTCCACAATCACAGTCTGCTAAATTTGTTGAAGAGTTTCAGAGTGTAATGAATCGTGCACAATTTGCAAATAACGCAGCAGGGACACGATTATTAATTAAGCTTTATCCAGAGAATCTAGGAACGATTCGTATTGAATTAGTCCAAAGAGATGGTATTCTGTCAGCTAAAATTTTGGCTTCTAATGCATTAGGTAAGCAAATGCTTGATAGTACATTAGCCCAGTTAAAACAAGGCTTTTCGAATCAAAATATTCAAGTAGATCGTATTGATATTGCTCAAGCACTTTCAGAACCATCAAAAGGTGAAAGACAATTTAATCAACAACAATCAAATAGTCAGCAAGCCTTTAAGGATGATGAACAAGCTAAAGATACAGACGATATGATGAGCTTTGAGGAACTATTAAATGGATTGGAGGAATAAACATGGCAACGACAGCTATTACTACCGATTACTATTTGCCTACCACCTCTTCAAAAACTACAGGAAATAGTAATTTAGGTAAAGATGAATTTTTAAAAATTCTCATGACACAACTTCAAAACCAAGATCCAACAAGTCCGATGGATGATAAAGAATTTATTGCACAAATGGCTCAGTTCTCCTCTTTAGAGCAAATGAGTAATATGGCGACTTCATTAGACAATCTTACGGCCATGACACAGCAATCTCAGTTAGTGCAGTTTAACTCATTCGTAGGAAAAACAGTTACTTGGCATGAAGCTGGAGAAACACTTGATGAAAATGGGAATCCAGTAATGAATACAGGTACAGATAAAATCACTTCGGTTAGATACAATGGTACAGATGCACAGTTTGTATTAGCAAATGGCAAGGTGATTTCTGCTGCAAACGTCTCTGAAGTTAGTGAAGGAACGGCAACATCAAATCCGAATTCTCTAGTTGAAGCAAGTATGTTAATTGGTAAGAAAGTACAATATACCGACGCTGATAATAATGAAATGAATGATACGGTTACATCTGTGTCTAAAAAAGATGGGACAATTCAATACAAGCTTTCAAATGGTACGAGCATTACAGCTGATCAAATGACAGCTATTTCCGCTTAGGAATAATCTTGAACCCAATACGTATTGCTCAACCTCCCATCACGCTTTCAAATCAGCTGAAACAACCAAAGGTACAACAAGCATCAACAAAAAGCTTTGCAAGTATATTACAGCAAGAACAACAATTAAAAATAAGTAAACATGCAACACAGAGGATTTCGCAGAGAAATATCAATATTAGTGAGAGTGAGTGGCAACAGATAGAAGAGAAGCTACCACTTGCGAAGAAAAAAGGACTGAAAGATTCTTTATTTCTAACGAAAAATGCCGCATTAATCGTCAATGTTAAAAACAGTACGGTAATTACGGCAATGGATCGTGAAGAAGCAAGTCAGCAAGTTTTCACTAATATTGATGGAGCAATCGTTTTATAAAAGGCGGGACCTGTAAAAGGGCGCCTTCGTGCTACTGACTGATAGAAGCAGCACACTCAAAATCGAAGGGAGAACAATTAATTATGTTACGTTCTATGTATTCAGGAATCAGCGGTTTAAAAAACTTCCAAACGAAGTTAGATGTTATTGGGAATAATATTGCCAATGTAAATACTTACGGCTTTAAAAAAGGTCGCGTAGTTTTTAAAGATTTAATTTCACAAACAGTAGCAGGTGCAAGTGGCCCATCTGAAAATCTTGGAGGTACAAATGCAAAACAAGTCGGCTTAGGTAGTTCGTTAGCTGCAATTGATACGAACCATGAAAAAGGCTCAAATCAAACGACTGGCCGTACATTAGACGTTGTTATTGCTGGTGATGGTTATCTATCATTCAAAGGAGCAGATGATGGCGGTACGTTCTACACACGTGCGGGTAATCTTTATTTAGATAGAGATGGTACATTAGTTGCGACTGATGGTAAAAAGCTACAATCGTCTGATGGTGGAACAATTACAGTCCCAGCTGATGCAACTCAATTAACAATTGGACAAGATGGAACAGTTTCATACGTTCAAGGTGAAACATTAGTAGAAGCAGGTAAAATTGCGGTTACACGTTTCTCAAATCCAGAAGGTTTAACAAAAGTTGGCTCAAACTATTTCCAAGTTTCAAATAACTCAGGTGATCCATCTGATTCAGTTGTCCCTGGCGAAGCTGGTAACGGAACAATTGAATCTGGATTCTTAGAAATGTCGAATGTTGATTTATCTGAAGAATTCACAGAAATGATTGTTGCACAACGTGGATTCCAAGCAAACTCACGTATTATTACAACTTCAGATGAGATTTTACAAGAATTAGTTAATTTAAAACGTTAATTTGTAAACTTTTCATAAAAGGAAGGGGGGGTCGGGCTGGCGTGCTTCAGACTGGCCCTATATCCTATGATTGATTTGACGAAATTAAATGGTAAAAAATTCTCCTTAAACGCGCTATACATAGAATCGGTCGAGGAGTTTCCGGATACAACTATCACGTTAACGACCGGGCGGAAATATGTTGTCTTAGAAACGGCAGAACAAGTCCAACAAGCTATGATTAATTTTTACACACAGGTACAGCTCCTATCAAACCCGCATTTAAGAGGTGAAAGAGATGAAAAATAATAAACTATTAACGATTATGCTCATTATTTTAGTAACTATTACATTAATCGGTGTTGTTGCACTTGTTATTGTTACACAGTTTTCAAAAGATAGTGTCAAAGATGCAGCGCCTAATATCGATACAATTATTGAGCAATCAGTGGATGTACCGGAATATAGCACTAATTTAGCGGATAAACGCTATGTTAAGCTTTCGTTAAAAATTCAAACAGATAGCAAAGATGCTGCGGAAGAATTAACAAAACGTGACTTCCAAATCAATGATATTCTGTTAGAAGTTTTGTCAGAAATGACAAGTAAGGATTTAGAAGGTAAAAGAGGTAAAGAGTTATTAACGAATACCTTGAAAGCCAAATTTAATAGTTTGATGCAAGAGGGAGAAGTTCAAAAAGTATATATTACCTCCTATGCAGTGTCATAAATAAACAGAAATAAGAATTGGAGGTGAGCAGATGGCTGGAGATGTTATGTCACAATCTGAGATTGATGCTTTACTATCAGCATTATCAACAGGTGAAATGACGGCAGAGGATATAAAAAAAGAAGACGAAGTGAAGAAAGTTAAAATCTATGATTTTAAACGTGCACTTCGATTCTCAAAAGATCAAATTCGTAGCTTAACTCGTATACACGAAAACTTTGCTAGATTATTGACAACCTTCTTCTCTGCTCAGCTTAGAACCTATGTACAAATTACTGTAGCCTCGGTTGACCAGATTCCATTTGAAGAGTTCATCCGATCAATACCTAATATGACATTAATCAATGTTTTTGAAGTGCCTCCTTTGGATGGTAATATTTTAATGGAGATTAATCCAAATATTGCTTACTCAATGTTGGATCGTATGATGGGTGGAGCTGGTTCGAGTCATAGTAATGTAGATAATCTAACTGAAATTGAAACGAAGATTATGACAAATTTATTTGAGCGCTCATTTGATAATTTACGTGAGGCTTGGGTGAATATTGCTGATATTGATCCGATAATGACAGAATTAGAAGTGAATCCACAATTTTTACAAATGATTTCTCCAAATGAAACTGTGGTTGTTATTTCATTCAACTCAATTATTGGTGAAACAAGTGGTATGATTAATATTTGTATACCACACGTAGTCCTTGAGCCAATTGTACCGAATTTATCCGTACGTTATTGGATGCAAGATAATACAAAAGAAGTATTACCAGAGCAAAAAGAATTTATTAAGAAAAAAGTACAGCAATCTGTCCTTCCTTTAGTAGCTGAACTGGGTAGCACTCAAATTAGTATTGAAGATTTCTTATTACTAAGACAAAATGATGTACTTGAGCTTGATACAAAAATCACAGATCCACTATACTTAAAAGTTGGAGATATGAATAAGTTTACAGTGCAACCAGGTAAAGTGAAGAAAAAAATGGCAGTTCAAGTATTAGAGTCTTTGAAAGGGGGAGACAGCGATGATGAGTGATGAAATGTTATCACAAGAAGAAATTGAGGCGTTACTACGTGGCGAATCTTTAGATGCAAAACCAGCAGATAATGATTCAAGTGACGATAATGACACTCAAGAGCAATACAATGTTGAAGATTATTTAGACGATATGGCACGCGATGCATTAGGTGAAATTGGTAATATTTCATTTGGTAGTTCAGCAACAGCCTTATCTTCACTTCTTGGACAAAAAGTAGATATTACGACACCAGCTATTAGTATGATTAATAAAAATAAATTGGAGGAGGAATTTCCTAATCCCTATGTTGCGGTTCAAGTAGAATACACAACTGGTTTAGTAGGAATGAACTTACTCGTTATTAAACAATCAGATGCAGCGATTATTGCTGATTTAATGCTAGGTGGAGACGGATTAAACCCAGCGGATGAGCTAGGAGAAATTCATTTAAGCGCTGTACAAGAGGCAATGAATCAAATGATGGGATCGGCAGCGACTTCAATGTCTACCATCTTTAATAAAAAAGTGGATATTTCTCCACCATCAATTGATTTACTAAACTTTTCAAGTAATGAAGGAACTGAAAACATTCCAAATGATGATTTACTTGTAAAAGTTTCATTTAGATTGAAAATTGGTACATTAATTGATTCAAATATTATGCAATTATTGCCATTGAATTTCAGTTTAAAATTAGTTAAATCATTGATGAACCCTGAAGAAGAAGAAGAACCAGAAGCTACATCAGAAGCTACTCCGGTACAACAATCTGTACCAGAACCAGTGGCTATGGAACAACAACCGATGATGCAACAGCAACAACCGATGCTGCAACAGCAACAACCGCTGATGCAACAGCAACATCAGATGCACCAACACCAACTAAAGCTGAACCAACAACAACTTAAGATCCTCCA
>JAGHSJ010000176.1 GCA_018065935.1 Candidatus Kurthia equi | reverse complement strand
GCCGAAAAGAATTCAATCTTTTTGGTTTTTCAGTGACACGAGAAATAAATCAACTACTCGGAGTTTCTGCCTAAAGGGCGAAACCTAATGGAAAATCGTTTGTTATTTTAAACTTTGCAACAGAACCTTAAATCTTTACTAAAAATCTTACAAGCTTTCATAGCATACGGACCAGCTGCTTTTGTCTTAATATCATATATGCAAATAGAGCTACTTAAGAGCACCTCTATTTACATATAGATGATTTGTTAATCGATTCTCTTCAACATCTTTTAACCTAGATTTTTGATCGTATATTTAATATCTGGACTTTCACAAATTACCGAAATCACCGCTATACCATCTGCGCCCCTTGATCGGACATGACGAGCATTCGATTCATCAATGCCACCAATCCCAACAATCGGGAAATCCGAATACTGCCTTCTTGCCATACTTAAAAAATTCAGTCCCGCAGGTGGTTTAGCATCCAACTTGGATTTTGTTGAATAAATTGGCCCAATGCCTACATAATCGGCCCCTTGTTGTATAGCAAAAGTAAGCTCCTGTTCATTGTGTACAGAAACGCCGACTATTTTATCCTTAGCAAGAGCCCGAATTTCAGTAATTGCTGTATCATCTTGTCCCACATGAATGCCGTCTGCCTCTATTTTCAAAGCCAATTCAACATCATCATTCACAATAAAAGGCACACGATAGGCTCTACACATTTTCTGACAAGCCTTTGCAAAATTTTCATAAGCTATACCTGTTAAACGCCCTTCTCCTTTTTCACGTAATTGGAAACACGTGATCCCTGCTTGTAACGCTTTTTCTAACGTTTCAATTGGTTCCTTACTATTTTGTGACCCCATTATAAAATAAATGTCCAATACATTACGGTTCATACGTCATTACCTCGCATTTCCCTTGTGTTTGTTTATAGGCAAAATGATTGGTCGGTCCATGCCCTTGTCCAATATGTAAGGGTTGACTAATCGCTAAATGGATAAACTTTTTCGCTTCAATGATGACCTCTTTTAAAGGGAGCCCTTTTGCAAGTAATGCTGTGATGGCAGCTGAAAACGTACAACCTGTTCCGTGCGTATCCTTTGTATCAATACGAGGTGTCACGACACTGAATTGCCCACCTTTCCAAAACAGTATATCTGTCGCATGTAATCCTTCAAGATGTCCACCCTTCATGACAACATACTGTACACCTAACGCTAGTAAATCATTTGCTGCTGCTTGAATATCTTGTTGTGTTCGAATCTTTCTACCCGTCAAAACTTCCGCCTCTGGTATATTCGGTGTACACATAAAGGCAATCGGCATCAATTGCTCCTTTATCGCACGAACTGCCTGTTGTTGCAATAAATTGGCACCTCCCTTTGCAATCATGACAGGATCTACAATTAAGGGAATAGACGTACTCTTTAATACATCGACAACGGCTTCAATAATGGTGGCATCAAATAGCATACCTGTTTTGATTGCTTTCACATCAAAATCAGTAAGAATGGCTTGTAACTGTTTCTGTACAAACGATGATGTTATAGGCGAAATCCCATGCACACCTAGCGTATTTTGTGCCGTTAATGCTGTAATAACTGATGTACCAAATACACCTAATTCCTGAAATGTTTTTAAATCAGCTTGAATCCCTGCACCGCCACCGCTATCTGAACCTGCTATTGTACATGCAATCATATACTTCCCTCCGCAACTAATTCTAAATAGTTCAGCACCTGCTCTTGCATCGTGCCAATCGCTCCGAAAGCCCATTCGCTTATTTTTTTATATTCAATTAACACCTGTTCTAAATCTGTTAATGGCTCTGTACTACTTGCCAGTAAAGCTGCACAAATCGCACTCAGCAGACAACCTGTACCTGTTATTTTTGTGATTTTTTCGTGACCACCAGCAATTTCACATACTTGTACACCATCTGTTAATACATCTTTCTCACCTGTTACGATGACGAAACAACGGTATTTTTGTGCAATATACATGGCTGTTTGTTTCACATCCATGGCGCCATGCCCACTATCTACACCTTTTGATACCCATTCCACACCAGCAATTGCTGCGAGTTCTCCTACATTACAACGGATTAATTGCATTTGAATTTGTTGGAGTAAATCAAGCGTAGTTTTTGTACGATAAGCTGTTGCCCCTGCACCAACAGGATCAAATACAACGGGTACTTGATGCTTATTGGCACTTTGACCAGCTAGTCGCATCGAAGAAATCGTCTGTTCATTTAATGTCCCAATATTTAGTAATACGCTATTTGCCTTACTTGCCATTTCCATTACTTCTTCTTGTGCATCCGCCATAACAGGAGATGCCCCAACTGCGAGTAGACCATTGGCTGTAAAATTTGCGACAACATAGTTCGTGATGCAATGGACAAGCGGTTTTTGTTGATTAATTTTTTGCAGGCTCATGACTATACACCCCCTGCATCCAATCTTGTTTCGTCCAAGCCATCTCCCAAAACTGCCACTCATAATAACAACTCTTCTTAAAATGTGCTTCTAATACTGTTTCTTTCAGTGACTGCTCCGATGCGAATCGATTCATCATCTTTTTTTGCTGGTCAATCGTATCTTTCATTTCATCTGAGCAATATAAAGCAATCCACTCTGCATATAATGGAATATCTGGCGATGCGTATTTTAGTTTTTGCCCAATTTCTTGGTATAGCCATGGACAAGGCAAAATGGCTGCGAATGCTTCTGCTACATCTCCTGTAAAAACAGATTGATACATATGACTGACATAATTATAGGCAGCTGGTGCTACCTCAAATTGTTCCATTTCCTCAGCCGTTACCCCTAAATCCTTAAACGTTTTACGATGCAATTCTAATTCAGCCTCGTGTATAAATTTGGCTGTTTCTAAAAAATACTGAACGTCTTCATCATTTGTTGCTTTTGCTGCTGCAAGTGCTAATACTTTTGTATAATGCTTCAAATAATAAGCATCCTGAAGCATATAAAACTTAAACTTTTCTAATGGTAATGTGCCATCTGCAATCCCTTGTACAAATGGATGGTCAAAACTCGCCTCAAAATAAACGTTCATTTCCTTCCTTACCTTTTCACAAAACTCCATACATAGTCCTCCTTTAAATGGTGGACGTAAGCGCAAAAAGGCGCCTCTAAAAATAGAGACGCCAAAAAAGGGTAGATTACACCACTAATTGCTCCCTACGTCAGTGTTAACTGTCAGGTTCTAAGGGTCAGGTTTAACCTTCTCAACACCAATGTGTCCCCCCGCAATTAAAGTATTTGCAAAAAGAAAGGCTCCACGTAAAAATACGCAGAGCCTAAGTAAGTACAAATTGATCATTCGTATGTACTTTGCTCCCTACGTCCGTATTAACGGTCAGGTTCTAAGGGTCAGGTTTAACCTTCTCAACACCAATGTGTCCCCCTGCAAATGCATTTAATTAGTTTGAGTATATCAGAGTGAATGAATTTTAACAAGCTTACCTAAAACAAATAAAGTACTCAAAATTATCATAAACGCACCCAAAGTTGAACTGCTCCGTTTTAAATAATAAACTTGAATAGGATTCCTAAAACCTTGTTTGATAACCAAAAAGCAACTAAAACAATCATTGTCCTAGCTGCCTAAACTAACCGTGTCTAACTTTTAGGGGTCACTTTACAGCGTTTTCTCATTTTTTATATGCCCCTAAACTTTCATTTGGGAACATTATCTTCCCTTAATATTGTAATAAAATTTTAGGCACGATTCCGTAATGCGGTCATTACCGAACTTGCGCATAATTGGTTTGTCGATGAGGAACAGCTGCATACGTCCGCAA
>JAGHSJ010000420.1 GCA_018065935.1 Candidatus Kurthia equi | reverse complement strand
ATTCAATATTTATTCCTTTCCAGTTAAATGGTATGATATTCCTTGGATTTATTAGGAGGTAGACATTTGATGAAATTTAAATTAGGTTATTTAGTACTAACAGGTATACTTTTAGCAGGCTGTGGGAATGAAACTACCCAACCTGAGCAAAGTTCCACATTTACTAAAGCAACGGAACAAGCAAAATTAGCTTTAGCTGATGGAAATACTGACAAAGCACTCGCTTCATTCGAATTAGCTTTAGAAGAAGATACGACGGATGAAAAAACAAAGAACTATGTGAAGCAATTACAAAAAGTTGTGACAATTGAAGACTTCATCCATGAAAAAAAGTACAAAAAAGCAATTTCTCACGCAAAAGTACTATTAGAAGATGAGGATCTTTTACCAAGTGTAGAAAATATAACACAGGATTTACTTGCTTCAGCTGAGAAAAGTGTCACAGCACAATCTAAGAAAACAAAAGAAAATGTTGAGAAAACTACATCTACTCAGCAAACAACTACACAGAAAACCCAACAAACTGCTCCAACGAAGCAGGACAATATGTATGCGATTCATATGAATCAAGCGCAACTAATCGAGACGAATTATGTTGAACCAGCCTATGCGATTGATGGTGAAGCAATGGATTCATTTACACCAATGTTAAATGCATTCAATGCTAGCTATGCGCAATGGGATAAACTATTAAATGATATTTACGGCACATTAAAATCACGTTTATCTGCCAATGAATTCGAATCACTACGTTCGGTTCAACGAAACTGGATTAAACAGCGTGATTCTTATGCACAAGCTGCTTTTAATAACCCTGGAGATTATGCTGCTGAAATTGCCAAAGCGCAATCCCTTTCCAATTCAACGAGTTCACGTTGCTATGAACTGCTTTATCAATACCAAACAAACTTACAATAATTTTTAAGAAGTGGCTGATACAGGACACTTCTTCTAATCTATAAAGTTCCAAATAACAGGCAAAAGTCGTGCGTTCATGCGATTTTTGCCTGTTTTCTATCCCTCTACCTCATCTGCTTCTTTTTTTATAAATGTACATAAAATTGTACATTTCCAATGATATTCTTTATTTGTAAACAAATACTAAATAGAAATGAGCGAATCATATGACATTACCTTATGAAGATACAGAATTTACGAGTTGGATTTTACAGGAAGTCCCTGATTTTATTATTGAATTTCTCAGTACGCCAAAAATAAATTATAAAGCATTCCAAAAAATTAAAATGAACAAAAACTTTAAATTAAGTGCGACTATGCGCAAGAAAAAAATCATTACTATTGTCCGTAATAAAAATCGCCTGTTTGATTTTCATAAACAGTTGCAACCAACCATCCTTTATTCTTGGGCACAAGCGACAGACCTTCCAGATGATGTGGATTTACAAGAAATCATCACTAACTTATATGAAGAACATAAAGTCGATAATGTCCAACAATTAGCCACACAGCTTTATTTTGCACAAGAATTCGATGCCTCCTTAGCACTCTACTCTTTACATAAAGACGAACCGAAAAAAATAGTGGAGAAAACAGCTGTTAAAGCGTCTACTATTCAGACACCTAAGGAGCATTCACCTAAACCTGATAAACAACTAAAAAAACTGATGAAAGAGATTGAAAAAAAGAAAAATGAATTAAGTGAAATACGTCAACAAACTTCACTAGAGATAAAGGATTTAAAAATTCAATTGAATGACAAAAAAACTGAACTATTTACAGTGAAAAAAGATTTTAAAGAAATGGAAGAACAATTGAAAGTTTGCCAAGAAAAATTAAAGCAGGAAGTGGAATTGCGTCAACAAAAAGAAGATGCCTTCAAAGCGACCTTCTTCAAGCAATTAGACGCGAAGGATTTACTCATTAAAAATTTACAAAGTGAGTTGGATGATTATAAGAATCAAATAAATTTTGCAACGGCTGAGAGACCCACTACCTCTTCTAATCTAGTCACTTCATCTGATGAAGTGCAACACACCGAATCTGCCGAAATGATTGATCCGCATATGCTGAAAAATTTAGAGGCAATTTGGAAAAATGGTCCCCAAAAAGAGGAAGGTTATTCTGTTATTCAAGCCATAGAAGAACCGATGAAAAAAGAACCTGCGTTTAGAGCGGTGTCTTCTACTAATGCAGATGAGCAATTGAAAATCATCATTTTAGGAAATCCGCGTAATTCAACGCTTACAAAAAACATTTCTCATCAGGTAACCATTTTTGAACGTCACCAAAATGCTGAATTCATTGCAGCTATTACAGATTGTGACCATGCCTATCTTTACGAGCCACGTTATTTACCAGAGGAATTTTCTAAGTTGGCTACACCAGCAGCATGTGAAAAAGCACAAATTATCCGTTCATTCAATGAATTAAAACAAACGATGGAGGCACTATAATGAAAACGTACAACGGTTATGTATTAGGAAGAGTAAAAGAAGGTTTTAGCAGTATTTATATCAATTCATACAACTCAGTTCAAGTCCTTATTGAGATGTTGTCTACGCCTCCTGCAAACTATAATGGTGATTTAGAAATTCATGCCTATACAAACAACTTAACACCACTAGGTTTTGAGGATGATGACTTTTCAACCAATACACAAGAACGTGTGCAAAATGCTGAAGCATTTTTAGAGGATAGCCTGCTCTTCTTTAAAATCGAACAAACACCTACAGGCTATTATCGTGCAACAACGCTTGATATGCGACCAACCAAATTAAACACACCGATTGCCGCTCATTATGAAACCATTCCTATTTACAATGGTTCTGCAGTTGGTGAGTTCAATGAAGTTCTTGTTGCTTTAAAAACGAACAAAGTATTCAGCAATCATAAAGATATGATTACAAACCAGCGTAATTCCCCTGATTTTTTACTATACCGTCACGCAGATGGTCCATTGATTGCGATTGGCCCCATTATGGAGCAACAATATTCACATGGTGGATTCCGTTATATTTTCAAGGAGAATAATCTGCGTAGTTTTCCATTATCTGAGCAATTACAGAATAAACTCTATCTTTACAATGATCTTGCCTTTGCTTCTACTGAGGTGAATGAAGAAATCCTGACGCTACTCGCTTCCCCCACTAGCCTTCACATGACAGATGAAGCAATTACTCAATTGCAAAATTCACAAAATGCCTATAAGCAAGCTTATGCTTCGGAGGCTTCAACACAGGTGGCTGTAGCGGAAGAAAAAGAAATTACGTTGAAACCATCAAAAGAAACGGTGCAAGAGGATCGTTTTTTAAAGCAACTAGATACTTGTTTAAAATATCATAATCTACACTATAATCCACAGGATATCCTTCATTTTCATACAACAATGAAATCAAAGGGATTAACGATTTTATCTGGTATAAGTGGTACTGGGAAATCTCAATTAGTTCATGCATATACCGAAGCGTTAGGACTAACAGCCAATGAGTTTTCCATCATTCCTGTATCTTCTTCATGGATTGATGAAACCGATTTACTAGGCTATGTTGATATACAGCAAAAACAATATATACCAGCAGCAACTGGACTTGCCTCTCTCCTTTTACAGGCGGAACGAAATCCACAAAAAATGCATATGGTTTGCTTTGATGAAATGAATTTAGCAAAAGTCGAACATTATTTTTCTCAATTTCTTTCAGTTCTTGAAATTGATGTACACAATGAAAATCGCCAAATCCGCTTATACAGTGAAGAATTAGAAAGCGAATTAACTAATTCAGCGGACTTCCCTGCGAATATTCGTATTTATGATAATGTAGCCTTCGTCGGCACAGTCAATACGGATGAAAGTGTGCATCGCTTTAGTGATAAAGTACTCGATCGTGCGCATATTATTCAATTAACGGTCGAACCCTTTAATTTAATGCTTTTAGATGCTGAGCCATTTGAAAGAAATCTTGCCATTGAACCATTTGATTTACAAGAATTCATGAAAGAAACACCTACATTCACTTTATCGAAGGAGCAGGTGGATTTCCTTTGGTCACTAAATGAATTGCTTAACGATTGTTCTACTAGTCTTGGCTTTGGTCCGCGTATTGTCAAACAAATAAATGATTATATGGCGCAAGTAACTGAAAGTCCGCTATTTACGCAAGCTGATGCCTTTGATTTGCAATTAACTGCACGTATTTTCCCTAAATTACGTGGTTCTGAAGATACTTTACGTCCACTAATTGGTATATATGACGTCCATTCGAAAACCGTTCGTCAGTCGGCTTTAATCGAACTTTTTAACAATTATCAAAATTTATCTCATTTCTCTCGTGCAATCCAAAAAATCACGAACAAATCGAAGGAGCTAGCTAGCTATGGATATACTATGTAAGATTTCTTTTAGCGAACATCACTATGTGGCTGAACCTATTACATTTTATAAAACAAAAGCAGCCATTGATTTAGCTCGTGCCATTACTTTACATGAAAATTCTATTTCACAAGTTCTTTTTCTTGCGCCAGCAGATTCAAAACTTAAGTTAGATTCACTAGTTTATTCGCCAAAGGAGGAGCATCAAGCAATCTATCATTTTCAAGATAGTGCACAGTATCCTTTTACAACGGGTTATTATATTGGTGAAGTTCATATAAAGGAGGAAGTTTATTACTTCCCCTTTCATATTGCCTCTAAAATCGCACAAGAAGCACATGACATCATGGTGCGAGAGGTTGAACAGTTTTCAAGTAATCTTTCTCAAACACAAGGGTACAATTTGGTGCAAAAAAGTGCCGAAAATATTGATTTTATCATGAAAAATGAAAGGAAATTCATTCAAGCGATTCAACAAATTATGCACGCACCTAAAAGTGATCTGGTGATTAGTTATGAATTGCAAGCAGCAAATGTAGTGAAATTCACAGATGCACGTAGTCAACGCTATGCGCTACAACATCCACAGCAAACAAAAGTGTATGCACCTGTAAAAAAGCAGCAATATAATCTACTTGAAAATCAACTGGTGAAGATGATGCTAACATCTTGTCAAAGCATCTTTACACATTATTTACATGAATTTGGTGCAACGGATGAGCTTTTACAAAAGACATTGACACGATTAATTTTTCAAATCAATGAATTTTGCCAATTGGATTGGGTAACAGACCTTGAATTACCAAGAGAATTTACAATCCCCTTAACATTTTTCCAATTACCGCATTATCAAATGATTTATTTAGTGCACCGTCAACTGAAACATAGTGATAAACAAGAAGTCGCTATTGTAGAACGCTCGAGTAAAAGCAGTGCTGAAATCTATGAAGTCTGGTGCTTTATCAAACTTGTCGCATGTTATGAAAAACTAGGTTTTCACATTGAAAAGCACCATATTAGTTTTAGTTATACTCAGAATACATTGAAATTTGACGCTCAAGAGAAAAACTATATTGAATTAGCTAAAGGTTCAAGCCGTATTCGTTTATTTTTTGAAGATAGCATCTCACGTCTTTCAAAGGAAACCAATCACCTGTCTCCGCTGTATACGATGCATAATAATCTACCCGATTGTCGCATTGATTTTTGGCAGGACGGTCAATTTAAAGGCGCTCATTTAATTGACTTTAAATACCGCAAAATGGAATACATTTGGTTTAAAGCACAGGAAACAAATAAACCGAATGATACCCTTCAACAATTGGCATCTTATGCATTAGCCATGCAGACAAATAGCCTACGTTTGAATGGACATCAAGATAGCCTACTTGACCGTATGCCGACAAAAGAAGCATGGGCACTGTACCCTTTTGAAGATCACTTTAGCAATACCAAATTAAAGCCGTATCAAATTCGTTTCATTCCTTTTACACCGGGCCAAGAGAATGATTCCCTCATGCAACAGCTTGAGGAAATGACGAGCTTCTTCTTAACACGTTAATGAATTTTTGATGATAAAAAGCCGCTCTAAAAAAATGACGTAACAAAGATTTTTCACGCCCTATAGAAATAGGCTAGTCATTCGAGTAGAATGCTAATTTATTTATAAATAAAGGGCCTAACAACTAGCGTAAGTGTATTATTTCTAATTATTTTTCTGGTTTTCATATAGCTACTATCTTTACCTAAACATGTATTATTGGTTTATGCCTTTTGACAAATTGTTTCATTTGCAATAGTTTATTTTTCTTCTAAAAGAAAGAACGTAGGAAATCAGATCGTTTCCTACGTTCTTTTTCTATATGGGGCCCCATTTTCAGGTTTACTTTTTATTTTTTTATTATTTTCCCAGCTACTCATTTCAATAGACCTCATCATCGACCAACTCGAAAGTCACCTCGACAATAACACCAAATAGGCCATAGCCTCCTAAAATCGTTTTCATTTGCTCATGCTGCGCTTTATTATTTTTTTCTAATGTTTTCAGTTCACCTGTGGGTGTAATTACCGTCATTTTACTAACAGTGGATGCCATTGAGCCATGACGAATATCCCGACCATGTCCATTAACAGAAAGCGAACCGCCTACTGAAAAAAATAGGAGAGACTGACTTACTTTCATCGCTAAGCCTTTTTTCGCTATTGCTTGTTGAATAGCTGAAATGGTAGCTCCCGCTTCAACTGTCACCTCTTTCTTTTTTTCATCAATTGCTAGTATTTTATTAAAGGAATTCATATCGAGTACAATTGCATCTTTATAGTATGTATACCCCCCTGTGAATGTTGAACACCAGCGATGGATACCTTTTATCATTTTCATTTGCTTCTTTAATGATATCTACCAGCTGCTGACGATTTTCTGCCTTTTCAATTGCTTGTATTTTTTGAGATAAAAGTCTAGTATCGTCTGTAGTTAAGCCTTCTTCCGACAATCCATACTCTCTTTTTTCAACAGGTATTAAAAAAAAGATTGCTAGGATTAATACAATAATCACTCCAGTAATTACCCATGGTTTACGTAATATAGCCATCTACTCAAATCAGCTCCGTCAATTGTTTATTTTTTTCATTTCTAGTGAATAATATAAATAGCATAGCAATTTATTGTATACTTAGTAGCATTAACGAAAGGTAGGTTGCTATGGACATCTATATTATTTTAATTGCTTCAATTTTATTTTTTACAATTAGCTTCATCTTTTTAAATCATATCAACCCAACAAGCTTATTTACAGGTATGGCATTTATTTTAGCCCTACTTGCTTTAATGACGTTATTATTTGCACTGTTATCAAATTATAATGAAAGACTTGCTTATTGGATTGTTATCCCGATTGCACTGATATTTGTGTTAATTGCTGTATTTTGGATTGTTATTCTAGTCACAGCTGTGTTAATTAATACACGTATTATGTTGAAAAGGGAAAGAAAATCTGTTGCTAATTTATTACCCCTTATTAGTTTAATCTCAATTATTGTTGTAGAAATTGTATTAGCCATTATCAATTACTTCTTAGGTGATTATCAACTCGTCAAAATACTTTTAACCTTTGTCAATGGCTGTATTAGTTACTTCATTTTCATCTTTTTAATGTACGCCTTTACCGCTACTTTATATAAACTCCTTCCTTCTATTAGAAAAATAGATTATATCTTAATTTTAGGAGCTGGTTTGAATAAAGATCGCGTAACACCCTTACTAGCGAGTCGTATTGATGCAGGCATTAAATTCTTTCACAAGCAGAAAAAACGTAGAAAACATCAGCCGACCATTATTCTCTGTGGTGGTCAAGGTCCTGACGAATTGATTTCTGAAGCGCTAGCAATGAAAAACTACGTGGACGAAACGTATGGCACAGACTATCCGATTTACCTAGAAGATAAATCGACCACTACGCTTGAAAATATTGCATTTGCTGAAAAAATCGCACAAAAACAAGATGGCATTCATTCTTTTAAAGAGAGTAATATTGCACTCGCTACAAGTGACTATCATCTGCTACGCGCAGGGAAAATTGCACAAACCATGAAAATCTCTACTTTTGGTGTCGGCGGAAAAACGCGTTTTTATTATATTCCAACCGCATTCATTCGAGAATTTATTGGTTATGTTGTGTTAAAAAAACGATTTCACTTAATTATCCTGCTTGTCATTTTATTACTTTCTATCGCTCAATATTTATTATAGGAGGTCTTTATTCATGAAAAAACCAAGTACGATTACATTGTTAACAGGTATTTTATTTATCGGCATTGGACTCTTCTTCTTGATTAACCCAGTAGCTGCCTTGAAAATCATGATTTTAATAGCTGCTTCATTAGCTGTTATCAAGGGTTTACTTGATTTATTTCAATTTTTCCGCATCAAGAAAAAACAGCATAAAAATGATTACAGTTTATTAATTTCAGGCGTTTTCATTCTTATTTTAGGTATTCTTCTATTTTTCAATACCACACTTGGCGCATTATTTACCGGCATTATATTCGCTATTTGGTTTGCTATCGAATCGATTACAACGTTATTCTCTCTACGCTTCTTCAAGGAGAAAAAAGGTGCACCCTTCTTTATTCTACTCATACTTGGTATTTTAACGCTTGTCATGAGTATTCTTATGTTTATGCTACCATTTACGGCTGCACTAAGCTTCACACTTATTACAGGAATTTACTTAGTTGCTCAAGGGATTTCAATTACCCTTATTTCAATTAAGTTTAAATCTTGGTTCTCGGATAAGAAGATTACAAAGGAAATGCGACAAGAATTTAAAGAGCAAGCCGCTAAAAAAGAGGCTGCAAATGGCTTTACAGCTCATCCAAAGGACAATTTGGATTTTTATTCTGATGTAGATCGTTCGTCCAAAAAAGAGAATCCACCAAAAGAGTAATCCTGGTATTAAAAATAAAGATTGCTCGTTCAGTGACATGACTGAATGAGCAATCTTTTTATTTTACAAGAATTAATTGAATCATCTTTTTAAGTTCCTTATCATCTGATTCCTTTTTTATTCGAATCAGTTTATCTTTCACCGCGTCTGTTAACTCACTTACATCTGACCAATCTGCAAAAGTTTCTACAACAGCAAATTCAATGGAAGGCTCATCTAAATCCAATAGATTTTCTAATAATTGAATACCAAGCCCTTCATAATTACTTAGTAAATGCACGACACTATAAATACACTGTGCTTGATTTTCAGTTGCCTTGAAAATATCGATGTTTTTTTCGATATATGTAACAACCTCATTTGCCACCTGAATATCTCCTGTATCCATTAGGGCATCATAGACCGAATCATCAAATAAACCTTGATGGATTTTTTCAAGTAGTATATCCGTTATCTTAATATCAAATGCCCTAGCGATTGTAATCGGTATATCGAGTGTATCATCGGTTTTCAAGTGTTCAAAAACTTGTGAACGCCAATCAAATTTATCCAAAATGGCCTGCATTTCTTTTTCGATTAATATGCGGTCAATTGGCTTCCAATCATGCGCAAAGCGTTCTTCCCAATCTGTTTCTTGGAGGAAGAGCTGAATGATTGCAATCGGATAAAGTGTCGGTAAGTCATTCACATGATACTGTGCTTGTTTCATAAAAGTTACTAACGCTTCGCTCGAACGATCATAGCTATCAATGCCCTGTCTTTCAATCATATCAATAAATAATAATGCGATTCCTTGATATTGCTCTAATGTAATACGGTCTTTTTCTAAAACATGCATGATATTCGCTTTGTCTGCAAAAAGTTCAGGATAGATGCCCTTGTACCCATCAGTGATGAGCCAATTTACTTTTTCAGATGTATCTGCTTTTAGTAAATTGACAGCAAAAATACGTCCCCATAATGTGACTTTTTTGGCTAACTCAAAAATTTGTTCATTTGCATTTGGCATTTTTCCAATAATATCTAATACATATAATGTAAAATCTTCATGCAGTGCAATTTTTTTCAGTAAAGGTAATTGATCTTTGCAATCTGTAAAACGTAAAATAGTTAGGCCGAAAATAAATGCATAGCGATGTGTTGCGTGTTCAATAAACCACATAGCTTCCTCTTTTAAGGCGATTTCATCAAAGGTCTCTAACTTAGCTAATTCGATAAAGTAACGATCGTATTCTATATAGTCCTCATCCATTACTTTTTCGTATAGGGCTTCCCTATTTTTTAAGGTTGGATTTTCCAATTGACGATGCAATTTTTTTAATAGATTTTTCGATTCAGATTCGGCAAATTCGGACAGCTCAGTATACTGTAGGCGCAGACCCAATGCATATCTTGGCTCATCCTTATCCAGATAATAGTAATCTTCATCAGGCAGCGTTAAACTTCCAAGAGTTTCTTCTTTTTCCAGTGCTTCTTCAATAAAAGCTAAAATCGGCTTTTTATTATCCCAAAAACTAAGCGATATTTTCGATTTATCATAAAAGATAACTTCCTTCTTTACTTTTACTATACAGGTTAAGGAATTATGACCACCTATTTTTACGATGACTTGTTCATCCGTTGCAGGCATATTCACTTTTAATGTTTCATAACGTTTTATTTGTGTAAACAAACTGGCATGTTTCTTATGCGCCACTAATTCACCATCTATAAATACTTTTTCTTCCCGCATTGTAGATTCAATTATAAACTGATGATTTTTGTATATAAATGTCCATTCTTTAAGTAAAGCCTTATTTAAATCTAACATCATATTTTTCTTCATCTGTTTTACTGCTCTTATAATACTATTCATAGGTTTTTTCACTTCTTTCTTTCTTTCTTTCTCTCTTACTTACATGTTTTTGTTTTTTTAAATAGACTGGCGAGGTTTATTTCTTTCTATAATTAAAGTTATTTAACTTTTTAGATGCAGCCATTTAGTAT
>JAGHSJ010000223.1 GCA_018065935.1 Candidatus Kurthia equi | reverse complement strand
CTCTAATTCTTTTATTAAACAATTAATAAAAATAATCCTTTAAAATTTTTAATAAAAATTTTCTTAAAAGAAGTCATAAATTTAGATGAACTTGAATAATAGAACCTCCATTCAGTAAGTAATCGTTATAGAGTAAGCCCTAAATATAGAAAATATCGCACCTTTACGTTGCGCATGACGAATAGCCAACTATCCTAGATTTTTATCGGATAGTTGGCTAATTTGCACATGTGGCTTGAATATTTTCTGACCATGACATGTAGTTATGTAAAATCTCAGGTTGCTGATGATACGGTAAATTTGGGAGCCTTGTCTTTCTGGTGAGATAGATTGCGCACTTCATTTTCATCTTTAAGCCATTATAATTTTCCATTATCTAATCTAATCGTTTATAAAGCATGGCGAAGCCATCTCCATCGAAATACAAGCATTTATTTCGGTCCTTGCTCCATCCAGAGAACAGAAGATAATGCGCTCATCTAGGCCATTGAAGTAGGAAATTTCAGCTGCAGCGGTTTTAATTACACAACTTGGCTCAGCAATTTATTGGCATTTGTTAGTTAGAATAAGAATGGCAGCTCCTTTAAATGATACATTTATCGTACCGGAGGTGCCAGGTCTTTTATATGCGTTATTTGATTACGGGCTTACTCTTTATCTAAAAAAGTACCTATGAATCATGAAATTATTAAAGAATCTGTAAAGGAAATATTAATTAGTATTAAAAACGCTCTTGATAAATATTACAGTATCAATACCAATTCATTAAAAGAGGAACATTATATATCTAAAACTTTGCGAATTAGAGATGAAAAAGTCGGGAAGGAACTATTGGGAGATATTAACAAAAAACCATATAGCTAAAAAAGACTGTTCACAAGAAATATTGTGAGCAGCCTTTTTTATTATGACGTTAATAAATTGATTATAGAAGGACCTAATTGCATCAAAGTCCATAAAAGCGGAACGCCTAAAAATACTCCATAGCCTATTCGTTTACGATTTGGTATACGTGAAGCGTGATGAAGCACGCCTATCCCAATTAAAAATACGGCTACAAGTAATGGTTGAACTATACGAACAAGGGCATCATATATGCTAATACGTGCTGACAAAATATTCGGTTCAAATATATATAGTCCAAGTTCAGGGTCAGGGGCTATTGGAGAATCAAAAACGTAGTTTAAGATCAACACAGGACCATGAATAACAAATAATACTCCGATGGGACCAAGTATAGTAGTAATATATGCTAATCGTCGTCTAAATGGACTTTTAAACGAATAGATGAACATAAAAATACCGAATAGAAACATAATCCCAAATACAAAGACCATTACGATTTGAACGTAATAGATCGCAATTAACATTGGCTCTTTGGCATCAATATTACTTAATATACTCTCCACTATTTAGCCCCCTTTTCAATAATCTCAATAATATCCCAAATTGACTGAGATACTAAAGGTTGTTTATAGCTATCGACATGTTCATCATGTGCATCTTCTTCTATATATGTTGTTACTTCAATACCCACTCGAACTGGTTCAGCTAAATCTAAATATTTTATGGCAACAACAACCCGTCGCGTATTTGAACCCACCATTAAATTTGAACCCACAATTTCAACTGATTCAATTTGTCCGTTTCGAGAAATACGTGCCATTGCTTCATTATATTTAGCCATTAATTCATCAGTTTCAACCTTAAAAATAAAGTCATTGGTTAATACTTTGCCATCGATTACCGATGAAAATAAGTCTAAACTGCTTTCATTGGCACCAACGAAGAAAAGCTTAATAGTCGTTTCTATGGAGTCACTATATTCTCCATTATCTTCAACTTCCTCACCATTTTTAATTTTATCAATTAATCGAGATTCGTCTTTCCAATCATCAGTAACACTATTACCTAGTTCTCCTTTTTCGACTGCTGGGAAAAAGATCACTTTTAATATGAAAGCACCGAGTAAGAGCACTACTGCAATAGCAATGCCCTTAATCCATTTGTTATTTAATTTTGATGTTAATAAACCATTCCAAAATTCAGAGAATATTTTACCCATATCGTTCTCCTTTACTGTGGTGGCAATGGAACAATTGTTAATGGATTAATAATACTTCCAGGATAACTATAAGGTGGCAAATACACTTCCAAATGTAAATGTGGTCCTGTTGAGTTTCCTGTATGCCCCATTAAACCGATTTGAGTGCCTTTACTAACGGTAGCACCTGTTCGTACATCGAGTTTGCTCATATGAGCATATAATGTTTGGAACTGTTGTCCATTGATATTATGCCGAATTTTAATGTAATTCCCCCATGTAGCGTGTGGACCAGCATATGCTACAACACCATCTGCTACGGAAACAATCGGTGTACCAACTACGTTAGCAATGTCAATTCCGTAGTGCATACGACGCTCACCATACAAAGCTAAATAGCGAGATCCATAAGTTGAAGAATATCGACCAACAGTTGGATATGTTATATCACCCGGCAGCATTGAAATATTACCTTGCGTACCCTGATTACCACTCTCAAACTTAATTCCTGTTGCATAAACACTAGCTGCATAATTTTGTGCTTCAGAAGATGTATAGTAAGTCGGACCACCATTATATTTCGCTAAAGCGGTTTTAATGGCAGCTTCATTGCCTTTTACATAGCCGTAGCTTTTAATATATAAAGCGGCTGCATACATGGAATCTTCAAGGTTCCATGGGTCTGCAACACCATCTCCATTTGCATCTTTCCCCAAACCACCATATTTAGAAATGTTAGCAGGCACCTTGATAAAAGAAATATCGCCCCTTATCGCCCCTTTAGAGGAAACATCATAATCCTTCATACTAGCCCAGCCTACCCACGTGGCACTCATGAATTGATAATGTCCAACTGCCCCAATGAGTTCGCCGCGCTTATTGTAAGAGCCTTTAGATGGATCGGTAGCAACAGGATTGGTACTAAATGTGGTTTCTTTTCCGTGTACTGCAGCAAGAATGAACCAATCAATACCAGCCATTTCCGCATATTTTTTATATAATGCTTCGTATTCTTGTGGATACCAACCGCCACTTGCTGAACCAACTCCAAAATTGAAGGTACCACCTATAACATTTTCATCTAGACAAGTATCGAGGTTGGCATTTTTCTTTTGCATACATTTTATAAAATCTGCATATTTGATGTCAGGGCGCGGGAAATTCTCGTCAACTTCCTTACCTAAATCAATGGCGTACTCTAAGTTTTGAGCTTTTACTAGCTTTGTATACTTTCCTTCTTTTGCATCAGCGACTAAAATTCGAACTAATTCCTTCGGTAAAAATTCCATCATCAGCGGTGTTGCTTCATCGACAACATAAAGGCTCATAATGGTTTTAACAGTAGAAGAACAATCCCCCGATGATGTCGTGCTTATTGATTCAGTCACAGGATTTGCATAAGATACGACACCCTTAATGTAACCAATCGTTACATCTAATACAATTTCACGTGAAGGAAGAACCGTTTTACTTACTGTTGGTCCCGTAACGGTCGTATGACGATTACCTTCCTCGTCAACTTTCGTACATGAAGTAGTCGTATGAGTTTCTATGTATTCTTCAACAGGCGGCGTGCCCATTGTAAATTCAGGGTTAAAGCCGGGTCCATCAAAATAATACTGAAGCTCACTTTCGATATATTCTACATATTTAGCTTTTAACGCTTCTGGATCACTAGCATCATCTTTTTCAAATTTACGATGCCAGGGCTTGTAACTTTTACTCTCTAAATTATTCATATAGTGGTGTATTGTTGGAATCGCAATACTTTGAGAAAGCGATTTAGCAGCATTGCTTAACCACGCTTCAGATATTTTAGGATAAGGAGCCGTTCTTTGAGTGGCATCAATCGTATCACTCGCTTCCTGTGGCCCGATTTTCATTTGATTTTCCATTGCAATACTTACCGAATTATCGAATATCACAGCTGCATCCGTCCTACTGTTTCCGTCTTGGAAGAAGTCGAATACTTTTACACTGTCCAATACGATCATTAATAAAACAATAAGTACAATTACAATGAGCGCATAGGGGCCAATTAACGTTAGGACCCATTTAATAATGCTCAACATAATTTTTTTAAGAATAGAGAAAATAAACTTCCCCGCTTTAAATAAAGATTTTGCGGATTTAAAGGCATTTAAACCTTTCTTCCCCGCTTCTACTGGCTTGGTAGCGGTACTTTCTCCAATATTGGAACTTGAATTATTTCCATCTTTTTCACTCACGACACATCACCACCCATATTATTCACAAAGGGAGTGGACTCGTTTAGTTTTTGAACAGAATTTGGTACTTCTCCCATATTACAATGATTTTCTGGTTTGAAATATGATGCACCTTCAAAACCGTTATCGGCAACTGAAGCACCCGTAGCATCATCACGTAAAGCCGGTGCGCCCGTCATAGTATATAAACTAGTGTTCATTTGAGGCTCTAAATGCTCAACACCCGTAAAATCAGCAGTATTGAAAGATTGCTGACTAGTTGGTGAATACTCAATCGTTCGAGTAAGCCCATCTGGTAACGCTGAATCCGCTAACCCAATCGGTGAGATTTGTTGTTTAGATTCGCCATTTGCCAAATAAAAGGCACTTCCTTCATTTGTTTGTTCAAAAAGTACTTTGGCATCAGGATACTTTGAAGTTAGATCGGATAAATTAACGCCACCTAAGCCACCTAATTCCGCAGAATTCATTAAACGCTCTTTAGAAACACCGCTAAATTTTTCACCGATTGCTCGTCCAACGTTCCCCTTACCAAAAATGGTTCCGACAGACTCACCGAATGAGCCAAATGCTTGTCTCTTATCTGATATATTATTCATATTAAACTCGTTATTTGTAATTTTCTTGCGCGTATCGAGGATCCCTTTTACTCCCGCAACGACATTTCGTGGAGCCTGGATTGCAGCGCCTACAGCATTAGCACCAAACGTTCCACCTAAAGCGGCACCATGCCCTCCAATTACAAGTCCTGCTGTTGCACCGGCGAAACTACCCACTGTTTGGGCAGCAGTCTTGCCAATTCCCCACCCTGGGTTATTAGTAGCTTTAGCAAGCGCGGATATTTTTGTTTCGCCCGTAGCAAGGTTTCCAACAGGCGTATTCGTATTCTTAGGAAACTTACCTTTTGAAAAATTTTTGAATCTAATGGCCTTATTTACAGCTGCGACCCCTTTTTGTGTACTTGAAACGGTCATATTAGCAGATGCAAAGCCCATCATGTTTAAAAGCATTGAACCTAATGGGAGGAACAATATCAATAACCCCATTTTAAAGATTATCGATAAGTCACCAATGGCAACAAATAATATTACCGCCGTAAAGTAAATAGCATGAATGGATTGCATAAAAATTGCTCCCGCAAAATCAAGAAGCCATTTAGAAAAGATGTGGCGAGTTGATTTAAACATGATACCGACAATTACTAATCCACCAATCATCATCAATATTGTTGTAAGGAATAAACGCATCATATAAACGATATTTAAAAATAGAACCAACACCCATTCAGCTAATAGGACAAGTATGTCAGAAAAATTAAATTCATCTGCCGTTGCAACTAGACTAAATGATGACATGTTTACGCCCTGATTTAATATGAGTTCTTTTAAACTTGAAACAATAGCAAAGTTTAATTCAAACAGTAACTCCACACCAAACCAATAACAGACCAATGCAGCAATTGTTAAAAAGAACATATAAAATTCTTCACCGACATTGATTTTTACTAAACCAATACCACTGAAACCCATTTTTAAGCCTACAATCATTACAGCAATACAGAAGCAAATAACAAACAGGCTAGTAAAAAGCGTAAAGCCTGGTTCAACCACTTCATCGTATAATTTTTTTGGGTACATACCGAAAGCCATATCAGGCTCACCTTTGCCCCACCCATCAAACCAAATACAATACGGATTGCCGAAAATAAGCTGTTCTAATGTATTGATGTTTACGGCATTCATTACCAACTCCACAAGGTCAAGGGCGTACTTTTCTAAAATAGATGCATTATTTTCTCGAAAATCCTCAATTTTTTCGTTCATTTCAGCATCTTTAAAAGCAGGACTACACGAAGAACTACTATTCTCCTTTTCAGCAGCACTTACAATAGAAGGAAACGAAAAAATTGAGGGGAACAGGATGATTGAAACGAGCAAAATTGACAATAGTTTCTTCACCTTGTTACCCCCTTTCTTTAAACCACTTTAGATTGTCGCTTAGTTCTACCTTGTCTTGCTTTTTCAGCCCAATGTGAAGAAACGACACCAGCGGAATGAACATTTTCTGCGATTCTATCAGAACTTGACACTTGTGAACCCTGTACACCTTGGAAGATATAAGCATCAGGGTTTATATTTTTAGATTGGAAGTGAGCATCTTGAACTTTCGATGTTGTGCTGTTCGTTGATGCACTTGCAACTTCATTTGCATCAGTGTGATTTACATTGTTTACGATATAAGCATCAGAAGTACGCATAACTTCAGGCGTTGAACCTTGTAAACCAACTGCTGCAGGTGTAGGCGCACTTGACGCTTCAGGCACAATACTTTGGCTAGAACTAATCGTAGAAATAGGAGATTCCACATTAGGAGTAGCGCTTGTATGCACACCCGATTCGATACTTGATGCAGCCCCCGCATTGGATAACGGAATTGTAGCTCCTGTCGTACTAGATAATGGAGTTGATGTTCCACTACTTGGCATACCAAACAGTTCTGCGTCTGCTTGATTTGCAAATGAAATAGATGTTGGCATACCCTCACCGTTTGCTGAGCCAATAGAACTTGGGATACTGTTATTTGCTATTGAGCCATTAATTGAAGGTACGATTTCTGTTGATTTGCGATCCTTCATATCAGCAGCGAATAGGTCCTTATCAGGCTTATATGTTCCATTCGGTTGAACAGCATAATTAAGACCTGGATCTGACAGTTTAAAGTCCATAACACGTGCTTGACCATCCTTTAATAGTCCATCAGCAGCACCAGTGACACCTACTTGTTTAAAGCCATCCCCCGTATTAACATGGAACGAACTTCCTTGGTTCGTTTGAACCCATTTTGCTTCAGCATTAGGATATTTTTGAGAAAGCTGTGCAAATGAAACCGCGCCATTCTGTTCACCTAAGTTAAACGCACTAGCAACACTAGCGGAGTTTAATTCATTTAAACGAGGACGTGAAGCCCCACTTAAAGCAGCTCCCATCGATCGACCTAAATTCGCCCCTCTTTGACCACCTAGCATAACGCCCAAGCTTTCACCGGCGTTAGCCATCATTTGCCTACGAGAATTCAAATCTTCAAAACTTTTAGTAGCATTGCCACCAAAAAGGGCCTTAAAGCCTGTTGCGCCATTTGCACCTTCATAATTTTTCATTGACATGACAGTATCTTTTAAACTTGATGCTCCTACTGCCATATTACGAGCCATTTGTGGAATTCCACCGCCAATTGACTGACCTAGACGTGCTCCTAAAGCTGCACCGGCAGGTCCCGCGATAACACCAGCACTTCCTCCCACAAATGTTCCTAGTTTCTCACCAACATTTTTAATACCATTAAATATCGTTGAGTCCGTTGTGCCTTGTGCACGCATAGCGATTGAAGTTGCAGAAGTGTCGTTAGCTACGCTATTTGCTAATTGCGTTAAACCGCCACCGCCACCGCCGATGCCTCCGTTGATTGTGTTAAATGCACTACCGCCATTTACACCACCACCACGAATAATATTGCTTGCTTGTGAGGCAAGCATCATTGTCGTCATAGTTCCACCTAGCCCGACCATTGTTAAGCTGTTCCCGAGAGCAGAAGAACTATCACCAAAATTAAGCCATTTTGAAATCATTCCAGAAACGGGAATAAACATCATCATTAATACGATTTTGAAAAATACACCTGCACCCATTTCAACAAATTGAATAACTCCGAAAAAAACTACGGCATGTATGGATTGCAAAAATATGTTTCCGAATAACTCTTTTAGCCACGTTTGGAAGAAAGCACGAGTTTTTGCAAATAACAAACTGTATAAAGCCACAACTCCCATAACCATTAAAATTAGAATGACAACTTTACGAGCAATATAAATAATGTTTAAGATAGCCGATAATATCCATTCAGCAACGATAACAATTAGGAATGAACCCACGCTACCGACATTGATAAAATCTTTTAAACTACTCATAACAGAAAAGCCACTTAGCGCATTTCCACTTAACTTTGAAATCAGGTCACGTATTGACATGACAAACGCAGCATTTAATTGGAAGAAAACATTAATAAATTCAAAGTAGAAAAAACCTAGGAATATGGCAAGAACCATAAAACCAAAATCGTTCCAAAAGCTCGCCCACGCTCGCCCTTTTACGCTATTCGCCATAATTTTCAATCCGTGAATCAACATTGCGATTGTGATCACAATAACAAAGACACTACCTAATAATTGTGTCATTGGCTCAACAATCTTCTTCATTTCTTCATCTGTAAATACACCGTTAGTTGACATACTTGTTTTACCATCATCAAGATCAGCCCACACACAATAGGGATTACCGAAAATTAAGGTAGAAATGCCATTAATATCACCAATATGAAATAGATTTTGGGACTGTTTTGTTAAGAATTTTTCAGCCATATTAGCATCGTTTTCAATATAATCATCAAGGGCATCATCTAATTCCTTATTAACCACGGGTTCCCCACATTCAAAATTCGATAACGTGTAACCGGTTATAAATTCTTCAGCACTTGCAGATTGTAACGGAATAAAAAAGAAGAAAATGCTTACTACTATTAATAATAGAAGCTTACTAATCGTTCTCATAATCACCCTCCGTTCACAATTTGCGACACGTCGATGTTTTGGTTTGTATTAATAAACTTCCATTCTGAAGGGGTTGGTGTACTTTTAAAGAAAACAATTTCTTTACCAGCCTTCATGATGACATCACCTTTGTCTGCTGTACGGATCATTCGACCGACATCCTCACTGAATTTGAAAGTTCTTAGAATCGGTTCAATATCCTGGTCAGGTTGTTTCATAAAAGCAACCGTTGATAATTGTGCTATTACGTCCTGCGCTTCTTTTGTACGGTCGAACATTTCATATCGTTGTGAAACAAGCGTTAAAGCGACATTCCATTTACGTCCACGCGCGGATAATAATTTAAAGAAATTAATCATTGATGGATATTCTAACATCATCCATGCTTCATCTTGAATAACACGCTTTTTTGATTTCGGATCATTTAAAACAAAACGATTCCATATCCATGTCATTAAAACGTGCTGAGCCAGTGGTCGTTCAATCCCCGATTTACTTAGTCGAGAAATATCAAAATCGACAATCGGTGCTGTATCAAGTGTTGTTTGGGGTAGTTCTGTACCATCAGGAGCCAATATTTTTGTTTGACAGTCGAACATTCCAAATGCTCGTCCGTGAACAAACAATGCAACAACGCTTTCTAATTCATCTAATCCTTTTGCACCTTCCGCAATTAACTTTTCAATTTCTCTATGCACATCTGAAATTTGAGGCATTTTCTTGTATTTTTTCGTGTAGAGAATATTTCCCTCATCATCCATAGAATCTACCGTTTCATATAATGAGTCGGGTTTTTCGTTTATCTTACATACATCACGATAAAGCGTAAGTAAAATTCGGTCTAATGAGTTTAATTCAAATGGTGTTAAATATGGATGCTCAGGTGAAGCAGATTCTTTCATAACTTTAAAAAACTCAATAGCTTCTTTAACTTTTTCATTTACATTTACTTTTTCTGTAACATACTCGTCTGGCTGATACCGGTTGTGAACTTCTTTTTCTACATAAATATCAAGCGGGTTAATCTTACTTGCGTTTTCACTTGATTCATCACTTCGAATTTCGATAACAACCCCACCCAAAGCTCTTGTTAAGCCGACATATTCAGGTTCAACGTCCATAATTACGACTTTTGAAATACCGTCCATGAAACCGCGCCCTATTAATTGCTTAACAAATACCCCTTTACCAGCACCCGACTCACCAAAAACGCCAACATTATAGTTTGTAAGAGAGTCATCGAAATTATTGAAGTAGATGTACTCTCGGCCATAAATACCGATTGGCATTCCGCCTGTATGATTTAATTTTGATGATAAATGTGGGAAAAGTGCTGTAAGCGCATTTCTGTCTAAGTTCCGATAAGATTTAGAAAGGTAGTTCGTTGCAATTGGCATAGCCGATAACCAACCTTCTTTTTGCTTATCATAGGATTTAACTACCTCAATGGATTTTGCAGCCATTTCACGCTCAACTGTTACACTTTTTTCATTCAAATGATATAACGATTCTGCATAAATTAACCCTGAAATACTTACATAAAACAAACCATTTGTATTTCCTCTTATTTCATCACGCAACTCTTTTGCATCTCTAAAATCAGTCATGGCCGCTTCATATTTGTGGTGGTCGCCACGTTCATGCGCGGAGTGCATCACGGTTTCGTAAGCATCCATTTTATTTTTTAATTCACGTACGGCATCAGTCTTGTCGAATGGCTCAATATGAACACTTACGTCCAAATCATCGCCATTCAGTAAACTATCGAGCCAGTTGACAGGAACATCAGCTGGGTAGCCACTAGGTTTGAAATAAAAGGAACGCCCAACCATGCCTGAACCTAAACTTGTTTGTTGTTCAAAGTAATCGGGATGAAATACGACACCTTCATTACTAATATTGTCAAGAATATGAGGGTCTTTTGAATTTCCCTTTCCCGTAACAGCCTCCGGTATTTCAGCTTTTTTAAACCCTTTCGCTGTTCGGTTTTTAAAATTAAGAAACTTTGGCAATTTCAATCGCCTCCTCAATATCTTGAACAAATTTTTTAAAATCCGGAAGTGTACTCAGATCCATCGTGACATATGGAGCCAACTTCCCATCATCGATAATTGTTTCAATTGGATGCAACACCATACGGTCGCGATTCAGCGCACGTTTTAAAACTTCTGCTGATTCTATCGTCCCCAAAATTTTTGCTCTTACTTTTGCACGCGATAATGCACGGCGTACAATTTCTGCTCGTCCAACAACGTTATCTAATATGTGCTGCTCTCGCTGTTCTTTTGATAATTTAGCTAACTTTGATGGTTCATAGATATACTTGATCACATAATAGATTCGTAAAGTAATACGGAAATCTTTTTCTGTAACTTTTTCAATATGTTCAACTACATCCATGTTGTACGCTCTTGCAGCAGCGTTACATTTTTTTAAATTTTGCTCAAAACGGAAACGTTCTTTTGCAAAATCTTGACGCACAGCTTGTCCGAGTAACTGTATAGGAAAGTTAATCATGTTAAATAACTGTTGATACCCTTCTAAAATCGAAACACGTTCACTCGGTTGTAATAAACTAAAATTTACAAAGTCGGAACTTAACACAACATAATGCTCATTTCTTTCCCGCTCAACGACACCATGCTCGATGTTTTTTAGTTCCAACAAATCCATAATTGATTCTTCTTCTTTTTGTCGCTGTTGATTTTCCTGCTCACTGCCATTGTCTACAGTGGCAGGAGAATTTGTCGTTTCGCCACGCATTTCTTGTAAATACTGTTTCCTTTTCCAGCCCCAAATCGGCTCATTTCTATCTTTCCGTTTTTTTGCGATAACAATAAACACGAAAGTTAAAAGCAAAAGGAACATACTAAACAAGGTTATAAAATCGATAACCCGCATTTTGTCACATCCCTATAATCTATAAATTTTTTTAGATTTCCAATATTTAAAGCGATTTACAACAAATGTTGATAAATAACAATCGTATTTTTCAATTCGTATAAAAGCTAATGAACAACTAATTCCATTAGCAATTAATAAAATAGCCAATTTAATTAAAAATTCTGGTACTCCATGAACAAATGGATAGTCTGAAACAATCAAATTAAATATCGTTAAAAGGGCAACTGGAAAAACTAATAAAAGTTGCCTAATAGAAAAAATAGCTAAGACTGTTTTTTGTTCACCCGTTAGGTCAACTGGAATTTTAATCATAATTATCCCTCCTATTAAATAAAGGCGACATAAATTCTGTCGCCTTTATTGCTTAACTAATTCTGGCTAGCTAAAGATGCCTGAAACAAAATCAGGCCATAAATACGCCGAGAAGAATAGAAGTGCACCACCAACGCATGAGAATAAGGCAAACCACCATCTCCCAATATTTTTTGGAGAAATTGAACCGAACATAATTACAAGTGCAATAACCATTATGGCTATTGTGAAACAAATTCCACCAACACTTCCGATTAATGAAGTAAGACTCGTACCGAAATCATTAAGCTTACTATTTTTTGATGACGAATAAATAGAGTTAGTAAGACCTGTTGATGTTGATGCTGCGTTAAGAATAAATAAAGATAAATTTCCTGTTCCCATTTAGTCACCTCCTTCCGAATTTGCAAAAACACAAAAAAGCACCGCGAAATAACGATACACAAAATACTTTGTATATCTGAAATTTCGCGGTGCTTCCGCTAAATTGCTTTTAAATTTAAGGTAATTATTACAAAAAAATTAAAAGATGTCAACGAATTCTTTAAATAAAAACAAGATGTCTAATTAAAATCCGCCTCAGTAAAGTGATACTCTTTATCAAAAGTCATTCTAAATGATTCTTGCCAATCATCTTCCCTTCTTTCAAAAGAGAAATGAAATCTTAAATGCCCATAATCCATTGGCGCAATAGTAAGTGTTGATGAAGCGATCATGTACGCAAATCGTCGATATACATGATCAGGAATAACTTGCTCTGGACTTGCAATTTCTTCTGCCTCGTCTAAATTATCCATAATTGCGTCCATAAATGTGCGGTCAGCTACTACTACATTTCGTTGATACTGTAACTTTTGAACCTGTCCATTTCTGATGAAAATTGAAATAAACCCTTCATTACGGCTGCAGATTGCCATAATAATATCTTTCTTTTTGTACAACACTTTTCGTATTTGTTCGCAAATTAACTCGTTGTTTAAATTATCCATAAACGAACCTCCATTTTTACGATTTCAAAATCAAACATTCTAAAAAAACAAAATTTTATGTGTAGATACATATTAATAGTAATTTTTTGAACTATATTGAGTATTTACAAC
>JAGHSJ010000292.1 GCA_018065935.1 Candidatus Kurthia equi | reverse complement strand
ACATTACTTCTTTTTCATGATATTGAATACCCTTATATTCATAATTCACTTCATCTAACCATAAGTAAGCAAGTGTACGTCCGTATCGATCGGTCTTTTCGACATCATATTCAACCCACACATTGTTATTTAATAAAAGCATCTTCGTAAAATTTGAGGCTGCGAGCGCGTATGCTTCTGGATTATTTTCATAATCGCCTTTTGACTCAGGTGCGTTAATTAATAAAAGTCGAATTCTCGTTTTATCCGCGCTACCGGAGCCACCGGAGCTATCTTCCAATTGAATATCTACCGTATCCCCGTCGACTATATAAACTACTTTCGCTTTTTCGAATTCCGAAAATGCTACATTATCTTCCTCATTTTGTGGTTCTTCTGCACTTACTACAGCTATATTGTCCTGGTCATTCATAGCAGGAACAACTTCTACTTGTTCACCAACGACGCTTTTCGATATGCTCTCATTGGGTTGTTCTTCATAATCTACTTCACATCCAGTTAATACGATTAATAGTGCGGATAATAATGTCGTTTTTACTAGTTTCATGTTATCTCCTATTGTAAATATTGATAATGGTCTTTTTCTACATTTTTTAAAATGCAATAGTAGTGATCCACCTTATTTTTATGTACTTTGATTAAATGCTGCTCTCGTTCCGAGTAATAACAATTAGCCGATTCATGTGATAAATGGATCTTTTTGTATACAAGGTTTTCGACTGATATGTATAAATCATTCTCCACCTTATCAAGTGTTACATCATCCATTTTTGAGAATTTTTTCATTTTCAAGCTTTCCTTTCATTAGTAGCTAAGTGCTTTAACTTTTTTGCGTAATATTTCTTTTGGTAAGTTGATAAGCCGCGCATATCGTTCATCAATCAAACTATGTTTATGTTCTTTATACGAACGAGTTACCACCATAAAATTAGAACTGTGTTCAGTGCAAAATAAATGGCCAATGGGCACAGGTATATGACAATTTTTACATGCACAGTTTACAAATATTTTGTCACCGGCTAGTAACAGGTCGTATGCCGCTATGAATGCGTTTAATATTGATTGTGGAAGCTCATGTAATTGTTCAAGCGCTTCTAAATCACTAACTTTAATATTTAATTTAGTCGCCATTATTACACGATCTTCATTGTGGATGTCTCTTAATTCCTTTAAAAACAAGCCAACTTCCGACATAGAATCACTCCTTGCTAAAATCCATTTTACTATTCATTAATTCTTGTGAAAAAAATCATCGGACCAATAAAAAAACGAAAGCACCTCGTAGCGAATAAACGCTAACAACGGTGCTTCCGTTCTAGTAATTTATTAAGTTAGAAATTGAAAAAGTAGTGTAATAACTTCTTTACTATTATATTACATTATTTCCGATTCTTCAATGTAATAAATGTACGCTGCCTTTTTAATTTCGCGCTTTAAATCAATCCAATTTTCTCTAAAAATGTACCAGATGATGTAATTCCAAGCAAACTTCATATTGCTTACTACTTACATTGTATTGAATTGTTCCAAACACTTGCTTATCAATTCTTCTGAAGCTACGGAGTGCAGCACTTACGGAATCCTTAAAATCTCTCCTTGAATCAAATTCCCCAAGCTTTCACGAGTGGCGTATGAATGGCTTCTGATGTTGCTGGTAATTGATCCCATTATGCACCACTAATATGATTTGCAAATGAGCTAATCTGAACGTCAATGTTGGCATTGTTAGAACTCCATTCCTCGTTTTGTACCTTAATTATATATATTCCACAGCTATGAAGACAGTTTTTCTATTAATAGGACAGTTGAAGCTTTATAGCACCCAAAATGGCATTAAAAGAAGCATCATACTCATTTAGTGTATACATATAATAAAGTTGTTTAATTTTTAATAAAGTCATTTGAAAAATAATAAAGTCATTTAAAAATGCTAGTCACTCTATTCAGCAAACTGGCCATATTGTTGAGCAACAATTTCCCTAGAGAGTGTTAGAAAAGATACAGAAAGATTTATAACTAATATGCTATACAAGTTTTTATGCGAATTAAAGAACAGGACTAGGAAGTATAAAAGCTGCTGAACCAACTGTTTGCGCCATTTATATAAAAAGCTGTATAGATTATGTTCCAAAAAAAAAAGCTATGAATGCTGATTTAACAGTGTTCATAGCTTTTCTGTTTATTACCAAACTTGCATTTTACTAAATATTAACCACTCCTGATTTCATAAGAATGTTGTAGAAGTAGTGAGTGTTGTCATTAACCTTAAAGGCGCCCCATGCATTCCCTACTCCACCAATTCCACCTATATCATAGCCAAACACTTGTACATTTTTCATTTTTTCCATAGTGTTTTCCATTTCGAAAATAGGAACTCCGAATTCCTGGAATTCACGTTCTTTGTTAAAAACCCTAATTATCCCGTCTGAGTTTGAAAATACTCCATACAATTTGAGGAAATTCTCTAAATCATTTTTAGTCATAATTTTTAGAGCGTTTAGTACAACCATATCTTGATAATTAATAGCTTGCGAATTTTTAAGTAATGAACCAGCATAGTACCCCATTACACCTGAGCAATCGGCTGATTGAGACTGAACACTTGATGCAATAAGGTCTGAGATGTAGATTAAAGTTTTTTCGTCATTTAAATATTTCCACATTTTTCTCATTTGTTCCTCTGTTACACCTTCACCATCAGCAGTCATGGCAAAGTTTTTTAAAAAACTATTTAATCTTATTCTGCTAGAAATTTGCACACAGGATTGTAGTCCTTTTACCATAAGTTGTGCTCCTGGCACAATAACTGCTGTAGCATCTAAAATAGGGGCAATAGGTCCTATTAGGTTGTTAAATCTCGTGGCGAGCTCCACTGACCCATCCCAAGCATTCTTCGTAAATTCGATAATTTCGTTTGAGAACCCCTCATAATCTTCAAACATTTTGTTTCCCCCTTTTTATCTTTATTTCAAAACAAATACGAGTTAACACCAACTGATTAATCTGTAAAGTAAACGCAAATACTGGAAGAATTAACTTCGTCTGTTATAAATAAAAGGCTCTTTTCGTATTGTTTGTTGTTTTTTGGTATTGTAAGGCATAATCGTTTCTAAGCAAGGCGATAATGTAAGCAAAATAAAAAGATAAAGGGAGTGTTTTAGTGAAAAACGCAAATGCAATATCAGAAGCAATTAATATACTTTTTCCTATTGTAGAACCACTAAAAGGTTTTATCAAAATAGAGCAGTTAATTAAGGGAGCTGACGCTGTAAATTTAGTAGGCGATAGCATCTATAGCCAAAACGCTATAACAATCGACTTTGAAGACATCAATGATGTGCCTAATTCAATTTCCAACAAACTTCAAGTGAAAATCGCAGAATTTTTTCCTGGAGCGAATGTGTATTATGGCGATGGACATTCATTTTGGGTGACTCTACAAAACTTATAAGTATCAATCTATGTATCAATCCAATAAAGGCCGCTCAGATTTCTGAGCGTTTTTTTGATGTAATATTTAACTAACCTAATTAAACTAAAACCCTCCATTACTGTAAGTGTATTTCCTCACAATCTCTCTTGGTATTGGACAACATATGGAGAGAGTAAAAAACCGACCATTGCCATAAGACCTGCCCCAATAATGGTTAAAAAGATATTATCGGAAGGAACAAGAAAAAATTGAACTATCAGAAATGGTAACATCGTCAGGAATGCAACCGTAAATCTCCCAAAAAAGGTTATATTATGTATAGCACCACAATTGTCACATTCAAGTGGTCCGTATGTCCACTTATAAGATTTAAAGATTTTTCTCCAACCTAATTGACTATTGCATTTTAAACATTTTTGCAAAAACAACGCCCCCTTTTCCGCTATTGAACTAAAATACCCCGTTTGGTTAAGTACATTACTTCACAATATATAAATTTATGTGGTATTGCTGATTATGTTGCGAATTGAGGTATTAAAGACATTCCACGAAGGATATAAACACTGATACAACAACAAAAAAGGAAGTGCGAATTAGTTTGCTAATTGCACTTCCAAAACCATTATTATTTACTGTTTTCTCCCCAATATCCGAACCCGTTATTTATAGAACTGTACTTTTTATTTTATAGAATATATTTTATTGTTGCTGTTGCATTAATCTTCAGACGTTATTCGATTTTTCCCTGATTTTTTAGAGATATACATTCGTTCGTCTGCTATTTTAATAATACTTTCGGCTTCGCCGCGCCCATATGCTACGCCAATACTCATAGTTACATTTATTTCTTTTTGCAATCCAGCTAATATTTTTTCCGCTACCTTTTCGCTTTGTTTAGGGCTTGACATTAAACATACTAATTCTTCTCCCCCGTAGCGTGCTGTAAAGCCATATCCTTTTGTTTCTCGTTGCATAATTTCTCCCGCTTTTTTTAATACAATATCGCCATATTCATGTCCTTTTGTATCGTTAATTTGTTTGAAATTATCAATGTCACAGAAAATGATGCCAATTTCTTGTTCTGCGGCTAATTGGTTTGCTTTAGAAAATAGCCAGCGTCGATTATATAAACCTGTTAATGGATCCAAAATTACGTTTTTGCCTGCATTCTTCATCATTTCTAACAATTGTGTCGTGTGGCCAAAATAACAAAACACTAAATATAGTCCCACTCCGTAATATACTAACTCAAATTGAATAAGGAAAACTGCTAATGGCGCTAGTATGCCAATACCGGCACCAGCTATTAAAGACTTACGCATTGTTGTTTTAAAAGCCATGTAAGTAAAATAAGCGCTAACTAAAATAAAAGAAGGGAATTGCACGTATGGAATACTTACTAATACAAGTAATAATCCAACAATGATAATTGTTACTGTTCTTGATGAAAATTTTACTATATGCGGGTACTGCATAAGTAATATTGAAGCTACTGCTAAACCTACCCATACGCTAATCCAATTTGGGAATAGATAATGTCCCGTACATGATGTAATAAGTAGAATTACCGATACCGCAGTTATCCTTATTTCTTGTTTCGAGTTTCTAAAATTTATGTATCTTGAAAATTGTATGCGAACGCCAAGATAGACGACAGCTAAAAGTAGGCTTGCAATGACCATTCATTTGTCACTCCCTATAGTTTTATTAAAAATGCCCCTCTTATGAGTAAGAGAGGCATTTTATATTAATGTGTAACTGAAGCCGAGAAATCATCTAATGAAGATTGATTTGCGTGATAGTAAATCACATCACCCTCTAAGTTAGCAAAAGTATTTCCATAACCATCAACAAACGAAGTTTGGAATTCTTCCATATCCGTCCATTGGCTCATGTAATGGGCATTGTAATAACTTAAATATGGATTTGCAAGATTGCCTTCATTGATTGTCTCTAAGTCGAAATTCACTATAATATATCCATCTGTTAAGAAAATTGGGTGGTTTTCGTTTAATTGCCCGATACGACCAGCATCATGAATTTTCGCATCTTTCGCTACAACGTAAGTGTTTGCTGGTAGGCTATATTCGCTATACCATGTTTGCTCTTTCGTTACAACTTCATCGCGCGGAATCATTGTCTTCGCTGGCACCTTGTCTTGTAATGGACCACGATAAGTTCGTAATTGCCAATTTAAAACTTGCCAACCGTAAGGGCCTGTCTTTGTTGCTTCTTTAGATAGGTGTTTCACATAATTACGTGCGAAAGACGTTTTTGTATGCTCAGATGCAAGCTTACCTAAGTTGAATCGTGAAGCCTTATCGAAATAATGATACGCATTGTTTGTAATTTCATTAATATCAACATTTCGTGAGGTTTCATTTAGCTTAACAGTTCGATATGTTTGATCCTCATTTGAACCAATTTTGATGAATTTCTTATTGTTATCGTGATAGTACAAATCAACTTGTTGACGATTTGAACCATCTTTGTTTACAAAATAGAATGTCGGCTTAATGCGAACGGCATCATCAATTGACTGCATATCGCCTTTTGTTTTGAAATTAAAATTAAAGTCATAGCCTGTTTTTACAGCTAAGTTTTTAATACCATTCGGATTAGAAGCATGGCTAATTGGTAAAACGTATGGTAATTGATTTCCGCGCGTTGCATTGTCAATTCCTTTTTTTCCTACATAATAGCTGTTTCCTCTCATTGTCATATCCGTATTTCTAAATACGTTTTTCCAATTGTAATCATCAATATCAGTTACTTGGAAGTCGTATAAGCGTCCTACAACGTCAACTTCAATTGAAGTAACAGCTACATGCGCAGCGCTTTGCGTTCCCGCTGGTACTACGTTGTAGATTGGATTAGGAATAGTAATGTTAGCTTTTTCCTCTGTTCCGCCAAAATCACCTGTTTCTAATGCGTTGATTGCGAAAGAACGGAATTGAATTGTGTATTGTCCTTCGGGTACCCAAACAGGCATGAAGAAATTAACTGATTCCATATCAACAGGTACGTCAATCCATGTATTAGCTGGATAATAGCCTAATTTCGTTTCTGTATAAACATCAAACGGGAATAGAACTTGTTTCTTTTTAATGTACTTTGAATAGTCACGGTTGCCATAACCAGGAATGTTTCGATGTTGTCCTGACGTTGGCAAAGTCACTGTAAATGGTCTGTCTAAAATAAAGGCGTGACGGTCTGTGTCAGGATTTGGCGGAGTAGACCGTAACGGAGGGTTAATCCGTTGGTCATGCTCTTTATCATCTGACGCTTTCGCATAAATAACAACAGGTGTATGTACTGTCACGTTATTGACTGCAAAATCAAAAGACAAGTTGCCCGCGCTATTCGTTAATGAGAATAGTGGCGTGTAATTTACAACACCTGTACTTGGCGATTGCCAATAGTTTGTTTTTAATGGGTCAATTAATAAGTTAGTTGATGAAATCGTAATCATACCTGGTGTTGGCACGTTTGAAGGTGTCGGGCCGTTAATTTCAGTCTTACCATCGTCCATTAGTGTTGAATCTTTGAAGTTTACTGAGTCGTTTTGTACTTGATTTTGACCAATTTTAGATTCTGCTTCAGATCTAGCTTCGTCATCGATGCTAGGTACTGATGGTTTTGATGAACCACCGTCAATCGTTTCTCCTGGTAATACAATATCAGGACATTCTTCTGGGAATACGTGCGTGTCAATAGGATCACTATGCGTAGCGCTTACAGCGAATGATACAGAACTCATTGCAGTTGCAGTTCCATTAGGTAATGCGTAGTTTGTGAATACTCCATTATCTAATTTCCATACATCTAGCTTTAGCACTTCCCAATAAGAGAATGGGCGTTCAATGCCACTAACAGTTGTTTCAACGGTTTCAGTCTCGCTCTTTGGCGTCTTAACTTCTTTTCCGTCTGCCCCTTTTGTTGTTTCAGTCCAAGTTAATGTGAATGTTTTTTCAGCATTGATATTGTTGAATACAACATTACCAGCTCGTTGTTTATATTCTTGGTCATAAAGATATTCTTCACTTGTAGCATCAACTCGTAAGGATTCACTTGAAGGAATACCTTGAACAACATCATAAACACCGTCGTTTGCTGAAATACTTCCTTCTGGTGTAGCAGTTGTATAGCTACTGTTCATAGTAGTTCCGCCACTTTCAACGAAATCTCTCGTACAAGCACCGCCACCGCCAGGATTGCCTCCAGGTTTGTCACAGTCGGTTACAACAATCGTTACTTCTTTTTTTTCATCAATCTTTTGTGTAGTATCAATGAATTTAGCTGTAATAGTAACTGTTCCTATGCCTTTTATGGTCACTTCCCCGTTGCTGATAACTGTTCCTATCGTAGTATTAGAAGATGTGTATGTTAGTTTCGGATGCCCTGTTGAAAGGTCATGAACAGAACCATCTGCTTTAGTTAATTTTGCGCTCAACTTAATTTTTTTAGTTTCGCCTGCTTTTATACAAACGTCGTTGCCACCTGTAATAGCTAAGCCGCCGTCATCTGTTACGGTTATTGTTACACAGTCTACAATGTTCCATTTACCAAAAGGTTGATCTTCTTTTGTCCATGTGGCACAAACTTGAGCCGTACCTTTTGAAACACCCGTTACTTTTCCTGTACTATCTACGGTTGCTACTGCTTTTTTATCAGAGTTCCATGTTACCTCGTTTGTCCGATAAGTAACATCTGTTTCTGAACCAAATGAAGCACTTGCACCTTCTTTTGTAGCAATCGAAGCCGTAACATTTACCGTATCGCCAACACCGATTGTTGAATCGGATTTTGCGGTGATACGTTTTGTCACTTCTACCTTTCCTTTATAAGTCAAAACAAAAGAATAAGGATAGGTACATTCTAATTTCCCTGTTGAGTTATAAGGTGCACAACTTCTTGCAGGGTCTGTCCCACCTGTTTTTGAATATGCAATAATATTTTGGTGCGAAGGTGGTTCTGAATAAGCTTGCGTTGTGTTATTTCCAGGAATAATAGTGTTAATCATTTTGTTGCTTACTGCTGATTGCGGAAACCGTACACCTTCGTTACCTTTAATGGTATAATAATCAGCCGGATAATCACTCATGCTCAATCTTTGAGCCATTTCACTAACTATCGGAAGCCCTCCGCTAGAAGCAACTGTTTTATCTCCAGTATAACTATTAGCTGCTCTAAACGAGCCATTATCTAATTCCCAATAAGCAACATAAGGATTTGCATTAACGGATTGGGAAACTACATCAACTGATAAAGTTTGTATGTTACTACTAGCAGCTTCAACAGGTTGAAGCTGCACATAAGTAAAAGGCGGGATAACGATTAATAAACAACAGAATAAAATTAATAGTTTTTTCAATTAAGTCACCTTATTTTCTAAAGAAAACGAATGATTTTCCATTCACTGTATGTGATATAGACATGCTATTTGGAAATTCTTCAAAATACATAGGATAAACTTCCCCTGTAAACCACATATTCTTAGATTTTCCAATTTGAAGTGTCTTGAAATTGACTTGTGTGCCCGTCTCAAATCCAAATTTTTGTGCAATTTCAGGAATGACCGCCCATGTTGTTAGTAACTCTGGTCTCCCGTTAGAATATAAATAGCTTGCTGCATCAATGCCACTTTTTGATGGTACAAAACGATGTTCTACCCCGTAATAAAATCCACCTGGTTTTAATGAGGCGCCTAATGTTGTTTCCCCTTTACTATCCAGTAACATATTTTTATAAATACCTTTTGGCTTTTTAGTATCTCGCATGTCAACCATAAGAACTCGATTCACATAACTTGTACCAATACCATTCTTAAATGCATATCCTTCATTTCTCAAATCCTTAAATGTACGGTTTTCATTGTTAGATTTGAAGTTCCCTATTGTATTCATATTACTACCCGTATTTGCAACCTCACGTAATTCATTTAACCCTACAAATTGCTCGGGATTTTTCTTCATAGCATCTAAATAACGAATTAAGATAGCCGCTACTTCCGCTCGTGATGTATTACCATTTGGTTTAAATGTTGCATCTGTATAACCGCTTAGTAAGCCCGTACCTAATGCAATCCCGATATAAGGTAAGTCTGATTTATTAACTCCGCCTTTGAAGAACTCTGGAATTGGTATTAATGTAAGACTTGAATTTGCCATTTCATTAATAGCATTCTTGTAATCTGAATTTGTTGCTACAAGACCATTAGATAACCAACGAGCGATTTCCGCGCGTGTCATGGCTTTGTTTGGCTCAAATTTTGAATTAGGATATTCAGAAGGTTTAATAAAGCCTAATGCAATCCCTTCATTGATAGCATCCACAGCCCAATGGTTGCTAGCAACGTCAACGAATGGCTCTTGCCCTCGCTCGTTGCCATCAAATGCTCGGGCTAGGAAAGCGGCTAACTCCGCTCGCGTTACTTGTCCATTGGGACGATATGTACCGTCTGCATAACCCGCAACTAAATTTTTACCGGCTACCGTTTCTACTGCGCTATAAGCCCAATGAGTTTTTGGTACGTCTTTGAATGTTTGACCACTCGCTGCATCTGCTTTTGTAACACCTGACATAAGACCTGTCGTAATTAATGCTGTTGCTAGTAAAGTTGTAACTGTTTTTCTTGTTCGTTTCATGGTGTAAAACCTCCATTTGTTTTGATTTATAGTGATTTAACTTTCTAAGTTAATTTTAACACTATATTGAATCATAACCAAAAAACGTATGGGCAATTTTAAGTAAATTTCCCTTTAATACTTGAAGTATTAAGTACACTATTATCAAGTAAAATTATTCTGCCACTATTAACGTACTTGAAGGGAATTGGATTCCCTTTTCTATGAGCAATTGATTTGTTGCCCATTACACTGAACGTATCTTCTTGTGGAATAAAATAGCCCATTATGAATTCAATTTCATCGGCACTACTTAAATATTCCAAACTGTTAATCTTGTATAAGATTATGTCATTTTCAGCCTTATACAAATTAATTACATTGAATTCACTTCCCTTCTTTAATGGGCGAAGTAACACCCCGTTTCGTGAATAAGCTCGAACATTCTCGCCAAGAATTAATAACTTTCCATAAGTAATTTCAAAATGCGTGGTATCGACTTCTTTAATAAATTTACCGTTGCCAATATCGCCAGTATCCTCATGGATTGCATATACATTAACTTGTTCGCCAACCTCTAAATATTCTTTAGAACGGACAAGCTCATTCCCATTTTGATAATAAATAGTGCTTCTAAATTTTGCAGTTAGTCGACCGATTGGTACTTGTACCGTTTGAATTTGCTCTGGAATACCCATTAAGCATCACTCCTTCTAATTTAAACAAGATAATTCGACATATCCATTGGCAGCAGCATCACGTTTATTTGAATAAATTTCCTCAGCTTGATAAGGGAAATCACACGACTCACCCCAAAAGCGTTTTCTTCCATTGATTGTTCCAGCATAAATTCGATCCGTAAAGTTTAAGCGTGCCCCAACAAAAGCATGTTTGTTGTAGGTGAAGTCACTAAATTTCGATGGATAGCCTTGAAAGAATGCAAGGATTGAAATGTCATCGACCGTATTTAACCATTCTTCTTTATCAATCGTTGGCAATACGAATGTGTAGGTAGAATCTAAATACTTACTATATACATTGTGCTCATTAATATAGTAGGCTAATTGCTCTTGTATCGTATTCACAATCGTTTTACGTCGGACATCATCAAAATGTTCTATATCATTTAAAATTGGAATCGTAATCTCTTTATCTAAAGCAAGTTCATCACGTTTCCCTATAAACCACTCACCTAATTCTGCATCATAAACTTCAACATTTTTATCTATCGTAAAATTGATAATATTGTTTTCTGTATCGCTATAAGTAAATGTTATTTTTGGTAGCCATACCCGATCAAACACTTTATCGCCGCGCGCATCGGTATACTCTTTAAATACGCTTAACAATAACCCGTCGTAGTCGACAATCGCAAAAGCGGGTATGTAGCGAGATAACATTTCTTTTGAAATTTCGTCCTCAATTCCATAATTAATTGCGAGTGTATTTAAAAATCTTTCAAATGCAGGTTGTGGATTGATTGGATTGATGTTATATGATTCATAACTATTTTGTAGTGCTGGTAAAGCATTTGTCCTCAATATTTGAATTGAGTCTTGCGCGGCTGCTGTTAAATTTGCTTCATATTTATGATTTAGTTCTGTTGTTTCTAAAGCATAGCTATATTTATATTCAGCGTATAATATTGGTAATGAAGTGATAATGACGAATACGATTATTAATGTGTATAATTTCATCGGCGCTCATTCCAATCTTCATTTAATACTATCCCACCATACGGGAAGTAAATGACTTCATCATTCCCTGCAATATTGGCAGTTAAAAAATCTAATATCATCGTCGACTTGAATTTCGTTTTGTTAGTTACAGTTACACTAAATTCATCATCTTTTTGTAATTTATACATGCGATTCTCATATGGTACGTTAGAATCAAATAAGACTTCATTAATTTGTGTTTCTACATATGATTCATAATCAACTTGATAATCGCCTGTAAATGTCGTTAAGTCATTAGGATCTGTATAAACTGGATTGTAGACCTTTTTCTTATGTTCCATTTTTATGTCAAATAACACATTTGTTCCTGTGTGCAATGATAAGGCAAATTCATTGTACATATCGGGCGTTATATACCCTTTTAATCGAACCGAATCTGTAAAATTGGTAACAACTTTATATGTGTTGAGATACGTTAAATCTTCCTGCTTTTTAGCGTTTTGATAAGCTGGTACCATAAACATCACGAGTGTTGCTAAGATAATTGCAAATATTTTCGAAACGGGGTTTGGCATAGGTTTTCGCCCTTTCTATTTACTGAAGTATATAATTTATTATTTTTACTGAGCCGTCTGTATTAAATTCAAAGGTTTGTTTGTAATAAGCATAGGTTAGAATATAGTGTTGTTTATCATTGAACTCTTTTGCATTGTTAAAAATGACACCGTTTAAATTTACGGTCAAGCCTTCGAAATTTAGCTTATTTAGTGAACCTATAACTTCAGCACCCGTAAATAAAATTTCTTCTGGAATATTCGTCTCCATGAAGTAGGGTGAACGTTCATGGTCTTGTATATCATCAAATTCGGCGCTTACTTGTGTTATAGTGCTCACTGTATAAGCCAATCCAGCTGTAAATAACAAAAGAGATAGTGCTATAAAAATTGCTTGAACGGTTGAGTTTGTCATAAAAAGGTGGGAATACACCTTTTAAGGCGTATTCCCTCGCCTCCTTCCATAGAAATGAATGGATTATTGTTTTTTTACTTGTTGCGTGAATGTGATAGCGCGGATAACACCGTTTGAATCACGAGTTACTTTCGTATTGAACATACCTGATGAATTAATGTAATCTACTGATGAAACGTTTGTTGTATTTGCTAGATTTACAGTTGATGATGGAGTTACAGAATCCCCAGCAAATTGTGAATAATACCAAGTACCTACATTGTTTTTCCCTGTTTCTACTTTTAATGCTATTGAACCTTCAGTCGCTTCATTTTCAAATTTGCGTAAAGCTGAAATTACTTGTGAACCACTTACAACTGTTCCATCGTAAATTAAGTATTTTTGATCTTTTAATTCTGTTGTGTTAGCTGCAAAGTCTGTTGTTACCGCTTTTGCTGAGTCTGATGCTGGTGTAAAAACGTTGATTGCAATTGCTACTAAAACAATCGCTAAGATAATTCCTGCCGCAAATTTTAGGGCGGTTGCTGTTGTTTCTGACATTGTTTCGTCTCCTTTTGTTTTGGGTTTTTTTTATGCAAAAGTGTTTCCACTCATTGCTGTGCTCAATAATTGCTAATTGCTTGTCTTATGATGAATTGAGCCACATAGGGCAGTCACCTCTCAAAAACAGATTATTAATTCCTAACCAAACATTTGCATCATGACGCGGGATTCCTTTACTGCGACATACATGATTGGAAAAATTAAATATAAGAATACTAGAGATAGGATTGGCACTAAGCCTAAGAAATCACCAACACTTGTTTTTGACTGAACTTCTCGATTTTGGTCTTCTTTTCGTTGTGCTAGGAAATATACTCGTTCGACATCAATATCATCAAACGCTTCAGCAATTGATAGTCTTTCAAGTGTTAATTTTAAACGAGTGACAATCTGTTGGAACGGTTCGTAAGTGTTTGTTTCGGATAGCTTATCAAGCGCTTCTTCAGGGCCACCATCAAATTCCTCAATAGCGATAAGAAGTGAACTTTTAAATGCAATTGAAAAACGTTCCATCCATTCTAAGATTAGCGACACGTTCATTCCATCGAAATCTCGGAGTGACGAAATTAAAACAAGCAATTGGAAAACTTCACGTTCCATCATTTTTAATCTAGCTTTGCGTTTGTACTTCAGTATAAGAATTGGAGTTTGATAAATTGCATATGAAATTAAAATTGCTATAGCAACTTCCCACCACTTAATATACGCATTCGAAACAACTTGCCATTTTGTCATCAGACGATTATAGGCATTGGATACTTTTGCATCGTTTACGTCAACGCCTAATTGATCTGCAATCCCAGCCTTCATTTCTTTTTCAGAAGGTATTTTTTTAATCTTCTTAAAATCTGCAATAACTTGTTTGTCATAGGCTGTCTGTTCTTCAATGTACTTAATTTCTTTTTCAGAGTGACTACTTGTGAACAGTGATTGCATCATATTGTTTTGATTTAAGGTACTATCTACTTCGCGTATGTGTGCGAATGTAAACGCCCCAATCAGCATTAAAAATGCAGCAAGACTTGTTACAATTTGTTGCAACGTTAATTGTGTAACTTTTAAATCTTCATTCGCCTCTTTAATTAATAGTTGGCGTTCATTATGTCTTTTCGTGTATTCTTTTGGTGTTAATGCAATACATAACTTTTCAATAAATGGAACTTTTTCAAATAGCTTTTGTTCCCACTTCACTTTTGATGGTTTCATTTCTGAAACGCCATCGGTTACTTGTCGCATTTTTCGAACGATTAGATAACAAACAATACTTATTACATATACTAATATTTCCACTAAGAACCCAATACGTGACGAATAAAATGCTTCAGTTGTCGGGAAATTACCTGTTGTATAGCTTTTAACAGGGATTGCAAAGAAAATCGGGAGAATCGCTAATAGCGTTAAACTTCTAAGTGCATAGGATAATTTCGAACGGAATAGTAATTCGTCATTCAATTCTTCATTAATAGCTGTAAGGGCCTTTAAATAAAGACTTCCTTTATCCTTATCAAATTTGTCACCGCGATCTTTTACTAATACAGCTAACCCAGCAAAAACTCGTAAATATCTAGTTGGTGCAACATCATCGTATTTTTCTAATTCTCCTTCAGGTTCTTCGCTGTTTAAAATGCCATAAATTCGTTCTCCGTGAACTTTCATTTCAGGACCTACAAATTGTAGTGAATCAAAAATAGCTTCATCAACCATTTTAGTTTCTTGATATGCAAATCTATTTCGGTTGATATAATCTTTTAATTGTGTTAGTAATTTAATCTCGACACGATAAATAAAAAAGTCTATTAATATGCCAGTTACCAGAAGCAAGCCTACAAAGCCCCAAAAAACAAGTAACCATGTAGGACGTACTACTATTAAAATTCCTAACGCTAGGACAACAATTGCTAATATCGAATACATGATTTTCATTATTTCTTTTCGTAAAGTAAATTCATCGTATACTGATAATGTTTCAAGTTTTTTTCGAATTTGTAGCATGATTTTTCGAATTACAGGAATTCTTAAAATCAAGTTGTAGCCTTTTTGTGTATATTTACTTAAAAATCGTTGAAGAGAGTCACCTTGTAATTTTTTGGACCCCATGACAACATCACGTTCGTTTTTAACTTGTAAATATCGTTGGAATTGGTAAACTACATAGAGTATTGTTACCACTAAAGCAGCGATTACTATGTAATTCATTGTCATATTCAATGATTCTTACCCCCCCAAACTTCTTCCATCAAGTAACGTAGTTCATTTTGATCTTCCTTGTTTAACTCATACATCATTTCTTTTAATCGTTTATCTGATATAGGATTAACCGTAATATATTTTCCGTCTTTAAATTCTAAAATTGTATTTTCGATAAACTGTTGTGTTTGAGTTTGTTGTAAGTAATAAACTGACTGCATTTTAATTAAGAAGTCCATTTTACTCTCGGTATCTGTTAAATTTATTAGCTCTTTTTGTGCTTCATCCATGTTTGCAAATGTCGCTGGAATACATTCTGTAATGCGCTCAATAAATCGTTCTCCTGTTTCTTCACTTTGACGCATATGCACATCAAACTGTAATACACTTACTACTTGCTGTTCAGCAATCTTCTCATTACTAAACATTCCTTCATTCAATAATGAATTTCGTAAAGAAAATACTAACTCTGCAAATGTCTTAGCATGGTGAGTAAATAATGTAAATAATGATGCAACTTGCGACGTTTGAATCATCCATACTGCTACTGGATTTGTTGCAACCTCTCCTAAAATAGTTACGTCACCATCTGTTTTCTTTTGTAAATCTAAAGATTCTTGACCACTAAATGAGTCGGTTTCTTGGAAAGATAGAATGTTGCGATTTGAGTATAGTCGTCTTAAATTTAATTCGAACTTTGTTTCTTGAATACGCAAACTAAGCGCGGGATTGATATATTCAACCAATGCCATTAATAAGGTTGTTTTACCGCTACCTTGCAAGCCTGTGACTGCAACATTTCGTTTAGATTTCATTAATAATTGAAGAAGTTTAATTGGTGCTTCATTATTTTCATGTTTAATCACTTCTGTTAGTTCGACCTTTTTCGCATCATATTTCTTACGAATAAAGAATGCCCAAGATTCAGCTAACTTCGGGCGCATTACAGTTACACGCGAACCGTCAGCCATTTCATTAATGATTGCTGGTTTGGTTTCAGATAATTGACCAGGGTAGCCATATTTGTAGACATTAGTAACAACTCGTCTTAATTCGGACGATGTTTTAAAGGAAAGAAAACTAAAATGAATTTTTTTACCCTTGTACATAACCCAAACACTCTCTAATGAAGAACTCATTCCTACTTTTTTTACATGATCAACAAATTCTTCATCTTCATCACTGAAAATATCCTGAGAAAATTCCGGCATGCCCGATACCCCGCCTGATACACCGTCTATTGACATCTCCCGAATATAATCAATTACTCCAAAACCTTTATAACTGCTGTATATCATTATTGTTATAATCTCAATTTTGTCTTTAGTTGATATTTGGCCTTTACCCATTACTTTCTTATATATTTCATCGACTTCTTGTTCTAAAACCCGATACCCACCGTCAGGCTTAGGCTTGTCGAGTTCAAATTTAGTAATGAATTCGCCTAATGCTTTAAAGCCATTTTTCTTTTCGAGTTTATGCAGCAACGTGATAAACTTCTGTTCACTTGTCATCTTTCCCGGTAAATGGAATGGAATGGCATAATCTACTGTTCGTTCGTCTAAGTTTTTTTCTTTCACTAGAAGATCGAAAATATAACTAATGACATATGCACGAGAAGAACTATCACCCGTATTACATTTTTTTAATGCAATTTTTAATTCTTTACGGCGACGTTTTTTTCGTTTAAATTGTTCTTCTGTTAAATCTTGCGCAAATAAATTGCTGGTTGTAATATCAAGCATTCGCTGTGATATATATTCCGTTAGTACTTCTAATGTATAATCTGACTTGTTTCGTTGTTCCTTTTTACTAATATTTAACCGCGCTTCTTTTTTTGCTTGCGTCAACCTCATAAAAACAAGAAACAAAATAAGTGAAATCATTGCAATTATGAGTAGAGAGTTTAAAGATTGTGACACTATGCTTCAACCCCAATCACGAGTCCATACTTTTTGTTGATGTGTTTGTTAACAGCATTAACAGCATGAAAAAATTCCCATGATGTTGCATCTTTTTTGGGATTAGCAACTCTCGTATAAAAATATTCTGTAACTTTAGAGTTGTTAATTGCCTCTTTATATTTTCCACAAAACGGAAGTGCATAAATCATTTCTTTAATATTGTATCTTCGCTTAATCTTTCTAAGATTGAATTGTGAGTCAGTATTGTACTGACTGATAATATATACAATATTTTTCCCCTTTAATTCATTTGGAAATTCTTCTAAAAAGAAATGATCTAATACGAAACGATTTTGTGGTAAATTCACAATGATTAAGTCAGCATTGTTTAATGTTTTCCTTGTAATATCATTTCTAGTGCCACTATGTGCATCTACCCAAACCAAGTCGTAAGCATTTTCAGTGACTTTTAATAAAGTTCCAAGCATTTTTTCGGTTACTTCATCATTTGAATAAGTGCCCCCTAGTAAATCTAAACGTCCAGAATATATTGTTTCAGTATAATCATGAACGGCTTCAGGTTTAATTAAATTGCTGTTAATTAGTCGTTCAATTGCTACAAGACCAGAATCCTCAAAGCCACTAATTCCTGTTTTTTTCTTTTCAAATAAGGATTCTAATGATGAATAGTTTAATTGAGTATGCGTAATTAATGAATGACTTTCATGGGTTAATGAGTACAATGATGCCAAAGCAACAATATTACTAGTCGTCGCCCCTTGCCCATGTACTGGCGACCAACTAACGATTGTCTTTCCCATTTATTTCACTCCCTTTAATTCGTGAAGTCCCTTTTTGTTAGGCGCTAAATTTTGTCTTTTAAATATGCCGAAGATTCCATTCCCTGTTGCTGCATCTACGTCTGCATTGCCTACTTTACAAATGTCCGTAACAATTGAACGCACCATATTTTTATATTGCTTATTTAGTCGGTTATATGGAATTTCGTACTCATGTTGAATAAATTGCGACAAATATTCATATTTGTCGTCATATTCAATTGGCTCGAAACTGTCGATAATTTCAATCCGATTGTTGAGTAATAATTCAATGTATCCTTTGGGAATTGAAAAAGCTGATTCAAAATGAATTCTATTGACTTTAAAAAGACCTGTAATATCCATATAATCATTTAATATTTCAACGTCTTTCATCGTATTCGAACGAACATCGTTGGAAATATAATAAGTGTTTTCAAATGAAGGCCAATTTGAAAATGTACAACTATCATTTGTATCCACTAGGATATAATCGTAATTTTCTACTTGTTCGTTTGCTATAGCTAATTGATTTTTAAGAGTATCAAAAGTTCGCACATCTGAAATGATTTCTACATTTTGTAAGTCATATAAAACCTCGTTTTCTTCTGTCCGAATAAAAGAATATTGGTAGTCCTTCATTAATGATGCATCAACTATTAAAGTTCTATGTCCCATTTGAGCTAGAATGTGGCCGACATAAATTACTAAATCAGATTTTATACTAGACCCAATGAACCGAGTTAAATTCATGTTATTCCCCTCCAATTAGATCTTGTTGTTGCTCTGCAGTTTGGTTTGCTTCATTTAATCGTTCTTCTTGTGTGCGACGGGCTGTATCTGCTTCAACTTTTGAAGATTGAGAAGATTCACCAGACTCTACTAATGATTTCTGCTCAATTGACATAACTTCTAGATAGTTCTCTAAGCGTTGTCGATTTTGCTTTTCTAAATGGTATTTTGCAATGTTTAAAACGTTTGGAGACGATTGTAAAAGTTCTTTAACATTTTCTTTTAATGGATATGTCATAATCGATTCCTCTTGCATGTGCTCGTCTACATAAGGAACTGAATATATTTTTGCCCCTTCGATATAAGCGTCCACAACTGCTGAACTAAGTGTTAAAATTTCACCCTCAGCTACATTCATTTGCATTGTTAATCCCGTAATATCCTTAACCTTCTTCTTACTTAAAACAACAAAATCGTCGCCTGTTGGGAATTGAATACGAATGTCCACATAGCTGTCATTCTTTACATTAGAAGGAATTTCTATAAAGCTGTATTCACCTTCACGAATATCATTAGTAATGTTTTCTTCTAAATAAAACATCGACATCGTTAAAACGGTGTTAGCATTTAAATCTGTCTTTGCGTATAGTACCGGTTCCCCATTACTTTGTAAGTCAGGCAGTAACAGGCTATCGTCAGCTTTTGCTCCTTTAGGTATGTAAACTTTTTGAATCATTGACTCTGTAATAACCTCACCTTTAACAACCGGATCTCTCAATGAATATGCAACTTCACTATTGGATGCAATAATTTCAAGTTCTTCGATTTTTTGCTCATATTTTTCAATAAGAGCAAGCTCTTTTTCTTGCATTTTAGTGTACCCGACGTATCCAATCACACTTGTAATAGCGAGCATTCCAGCTGCTCCACCTAAAACTCCATAAAATATTTTTTTTCTTGCGCTTCGAAAAATGTTCAAATTGATTCTCCTAACTCTTTAACGAGTAGGAGTCACCTTCCTTTCCTATTGTTATTTGAAGATAAACATTACAAGTAAAAATAGAACGAACATTACTGCAGCTGTAGCTAATACTGTCCTTAATACTTGGTTTTGAGAAGTTAATGTTCGACCACCCACGTATGCTTGATGATCACGTAAAATTGCGGCATATGTTATAGCCGATTCTTCCGGCACTTTATACGGGCTTTCATTTTTTTCTAACGAGTATACGTCGAAATTTTTTAACCTGTACGCTACATTTTCCGCAATGCTAATGTTCGTGCAAGGAAGTAAGAATGTTACATCTTTGCTCTGATGATTTAATAAAAATTCTTCAATCCAGTAATGTTTCCATTCATCTCCAGAGGCACATACTAATTTGATATGACTTCTTAAAAATTCATCTTTATAGGGTGAATCTTCGAGAACTCCCATGTCTAGTACGATATATTGATACGTTTGATAAATCCTCCCCACATCAAAGCCCTCTCGAAATTTAAAATGATCAATCCCCTGAAATGTAAACTCCATATCATCAATCGCTAAATTCTCTGCTTCTTTTAAAGAATGTATCCTGTCAAAGTCTAAGCTTCGATTGGCTTCAACAAGTGCAACGTCATGACCCGTTTCCTTTAAATACTTCGCAAGATTTATCGCTGTGTTCGTTGCCCCCATATGTTCTCTTACAGATGCAACCGAAATAATTACTGAACCTACGACTGAAGCAATAACTTTCACATCGTCGTTTTGTTGACTATTTAAAAACCATTCTTCTTCTAATTGCTTATCTTCAGGAGTCCCGACTTTTGGTTTAGGAAATGATAATTGTGGAAGTTTTATTGTTTTCTTTTCTTTCGGTTGTTCCACAACCATTTCTTCAACTTCGGGAGTTTTTAATTGCTCAGCTTTCTCCTCTTGGACATCTTCCCTTTTCGTACTTTCAAATTTGTGATGATAAGTTTGAGGATTAATGTTTAATCTTCTCCACGCAAATTCCGGATTAGGATCTCGGTACTTTACAGCTATTGAAAAGGACATCGGATTCTCAAAAGATTGAATTAAATTATCGATATTAAAGGCTGAGCCCCTCGAAAAGAAATTGTAGATCCCCATACCGAAAAACTCAGCTAATAGCGGGTGCCCTTCAGGGTAATCCGTTAAGATTGAAAAAACTATATTTTCAAATTCAGGTGTTTTTCTCAGACTTAAAATACTATCACTCAGCATTTCTAATCTGTGATCATTGCCTTTTATCGCTAAGTCGGTTTTTAATAAAATCCCATCAACATTGGTTTGTTTAGATAAAACTCCAAACAAATCTTCTAAACAAGTTACTATTTCTAGTACATTGACATCCTTATTTTGAAACCCTTCCCTGAGCTTTTTAGCGAAATCAACATTAGATGTTGCAATGATTAAGTTCAAAGGTTTGTCTCCTTTCCAAACGAAAAAAGCACGCATTACTCCCTTTGATAAGAGTAATGCGTGCTTCGCATTTAAGTTATTTATGATGTATTCCTATACTATCACAGGTTTTTTTAATATTCAACAGGTAAAAAAATTTTTCTTACAAATTCGGCACCATTTGGAAATATAGCTTTACTTCTATATAATGCTTCATTTTCAGCAAGTTTCCCCATACCCTCTATTAAGTCGGATAATAAAAAGTCTCTAGTTTGCTCAATTCCATAAATCATATGACTAATTGATGGGTAAATATTTGGGAATAACAATGGCGATTGAATAAATAGAGCGTGACTTTGATTGACGTGTAAGTGATCTAATGAAGGTAAAGTAAGATTTGATATTAATGTTATAGTTTCTTCTATAATTTGCTTAGCTTCATTATCTAATTCTGGAATTAATAAATCTTCACCTAACTGCATTAGCGTTAAAAGTTGTTGAGGCTCCAAGTTTTCAAAATCGCGCGAGTAGTGAATATTGATTAAACACCAGCAGCCAATAAAGAAATTTTCTAGTTTTTCTTTAAAGCTCTCCCCTTTAATTTTATATACATAATCAGTAGTTACGTCACCTTTTTCATCATTCACTAATTCCCAATCAACTAATATTAGCTTTCTAAAATGATTATTTAAAATTTCTTTTTTTTCCGAATCGGGCAGTTCGTCAACACTACGAATATATCCCGCAAGAGGTCCTTCTGTACCTTTGTAGTATTTTAATTGTGGGATAAATGTAGAACGATCAGTTCCATTGATATAACAAATTAACTTCAAATATAGTTGAACCCATTTCATTCTTGTATCTTCAAGTTCATTTAACCCCGTATAAGTTGGTGCCAGTTCCATCTCTAACAATGGGTATGGCTCTACTTCAACCGTATCAATCGGATTTTTTTCCGATGTAATACGAAGCAGCTTTACAGACCGTTGACGGCATTCTTTTAATACATATTGAATAAATAAATGATTAAAATTCGGGTGCATGAAACCTACACGCGATAAAGACATATTATCGTAGTGCCAAGTTATCGAAAAATCATTTGGTCTATATCCAAGAAAAAATGGCACCGTCTTATTATCAGTCCCCTCATTATTGTTTTCATTATCTTCAAGTCTCTTTACTTCCTCAGCATTTAGATTATTTTCATTATTATCCATTATAAAACCCTCCTAAAATAAAAAAGCACACAGCAAACCCATAGGTCTACTGCGTGCTTCGCTAGTATTAATTTATCTTAAATAAAAAACTAAGTATTTACAAGAGTAAGTATTATTGTTTAATTAATTTTCAGTTTCGACTCAATGTATTCTTCAATGAATTCGTCTCTTGCTTTTAAATTTTCAGTTTTTATTAATAAGCCTGAAAAACGCTCGTTCTTTGGTTTTTGCTCCCATAATTGAATCGCTTCTTTTTTATATTGTCTTTGCAAACTAAAAAAATGTGCTAATGAATCATTTATAGTTTTTTCTTTATCTTTCATATCGATCTCTAACTGTTTCTGATTTTCAGTTAATTTTTCAACGACAACTGATAGTATTTTTTCCTCAAGTTCATTAAATAGTTTTACAACTTCGCTACTATCACTAAAGTTCCCCATAATGTTTACATCTTCTTCTTTGCGACATTCAAACTTGCGACCAACTTCATCATAAATTTGAGGTAATTGCCAAACAACTTTTTGTAATTTTTTTGAACGTTTTGCACATATAAACTCTGCAATTTGTAAATCGAGCATGTCGCATATTTTAACATTGTTCATGCGGTTTAAATAATGTATCCCCTGTTCCTCTAACTTTCTGAAATGATTATTCAAAGTATTAAGAGTTACATTTAATTCAATCTTATACTTTTCCTCAAATAATTCATTAATAACATTTGTAAACTCCGCCAATTTCCAAACAGTATTACTTACACTATCGCTAGGCAGTACATCATCATGCATAGCTATCCCTCCATCATAAATAACATATCTAAAGAATATCATTTACAGTTATATTATTCAACGAATACTCAGAACCCCCTTATAAAAACGCCCCAAAAACAAATATTATATCCTTATTTCCGTTAATTATCCTTAATGAATAACCTTAATGTAAATATAACCACATTAAAT
>JAGHSJ010000281.1 GCA_018065935.1 Candidatus Kurthia equi | reverse complement strand
CATCTATTCTTCTATCGTATATTATGAAACACTGCTTCCATACTGTCAAATGAACAATGGAAAACTTCCCCTAATTCGCATGTCTTTCTATCGAGTAAAATTAGAGAACTCTTGTGAAATAATTATTATATGTCATCCATTCCTAATAAAGCATTTCTTTCCGCATCATTAATTTTTGCTACTAGATGTAAAGCTGCCACTTTTTCGGCTTCTCTAAAGGCTATAAAATGCTCGGTTGAAAGTGCGAATAAATCGCTCACCATTTCGTGAATTTTCAATTCTTTTAAATCAATACTCGCCCATTTTTTATTGATAAAGTATCGCCAAATATCTTCTTCTGTTACATTTTTCATTCCTTGATTTTTTAAATCCTGACATTTCATTTGCAAAACTGAAAATACGTCTTGGTATAATACTTCAAACTGAACCATATACAACCCTCCATAAAAAGCTCGTCATTCATTGTAACTTACTTAAAGAAAAAAATTTTCACTGTCCATGAAAGCATTGCTAATACTAACACAATCATAATAATGATTCCGACTAAACGCAATCCAAATTCTTTTTTTGAGCGTTTAGTCGAAGTTTGGCTATCTGCCATTTTTCGAGGTCGTTCTTGTCTAATTGGCATAGGAACTACTCCCTTTTTAATAAGTTCATTACTATTATTATTCCACACTTCACTTATAAAAGCGATTTGAATCCAAAAAAATTCAATTTTTTGCCATAAAAAAAAACACTAGGCAAGTATAACTTACCTAGTGTTTTTGAGTTTTAGAATTATTTAGCTACTTCGTTTTCATCGATTACTCGACCGATTGCAGCACGTTCAAAACGCATTTTAGTACCATCTTCAAGTACAACTACTGCTGTTTTATCATCAATTGCATCGATCGTTGCATGTAAACCACCAATTGTAACAATTTTGTTACCACGTGATAGTTCTGCTTGCATTGTTGCAGTTTTTTTACGTTGTTTTGAAGCTGGACGAATTAACATGAAATACATTAACGCAATGATAACGATCATTGGTAATAATCCACCTAAATTACCCATTCACTTATCCCCCCTTCTCTCTCTACTTTATCATTATACAAGAATTAGAAATTTTTTGCATTCGGTTTATTAAATCCGTATGTTTCGAAGAATTCTTCACGGAAATCGCCTAGACGATCTTCGCGGATTGCTTGACGAACATTGCGCATTAAATTTTGTAGGAAATGTAAATTATGCGTAGAAGTTAAACGAATACCAAATGTTTCATCCGCCTTAATTAAATGACGAATATAAGCCTTCGTATAGTTTTTACATGTGTAGCAATCGCACTCAGGGTCAAGTGGTGTAAAGTCTTTTGCAAATTTCGCATTTTTAATAACCACGCGACCTTGGCTTGTCATACATGTACCATTACGTGCAATACGTGTTGGTAATACACAGTCAAACATATCGATACCACGGATTGAACCATCAATTAATGAGTCTGGAGAACCTACACCCATTAAATAACGTGGTTTGTCTTCTGGTAATAACGGCGTTGTATACTCTAACATACGGTTCATAATATCTTTCGGTTCACCTACTGATAAACCACCGATTGCATACCCTGGGAAGTCCATAGCTACTAAATCTTTTGCAGATTGTTTACGTAGCTCTTCAAACTCTCCACCTTGTACAATGCCAAATAACGCTTGGTCTTGTGGACGTGCATGCGCTTCAAGACAACGAGCAGCCCAACGAGTTGTACGTTCTACAGATGCTTTCATGTATTCGTAAGTAGCTGGGAATGGTGGACATTCATCAAATGCCATCATAATGTCTGCACCTAGATCATTTTGGATTTCCATTGCTTTTTCAGGGCTTAGGAACATTTTGCTCCCATTTAGATGGTTGCGGAAATGAACGCCTTCTTCTGTAATCTTACGCATGTCGCTTAATGAGAATACTTGGAAGCCACCTGAATCTGTTAAAATCGCACGGTCCCAGTTCATAAATTTATGAAGACCGCCTGCTTCCTTAATAATCTCATTACCTGGGCGTAGCCACAAATGATACGTATTACTTAAAATAATCCCGGCACCCATATCTTTAATTTCTTCTGGAGCCATTGTTTTCACGGTTGCTTGTGTACCTACTGGCATAAATGCAGGTGTTTCAAATGAACCATGTGGTGTGTGCACAATCCCAAGACGAGCACCTGTTTGTTTGTCTTTTTTGATTAATTCATACGTTACTGCTGGTTGCGTCATAAATAATTAATTTCCTTTCTGAGCTTTTGGACGAATGAACATGGCATCGCCAAAGCTGAAAAATCTATATTTCTCTTGTACTGCTGTTTTATATGCATTTAAAATCATTTCACGAGAAGCTAATGCTGAAATCATCATAACTAATGTTGATTTCGGTAAATGGAAGTTTGTAATCATTCCATCAATCGCTTTATATTCAAAGCCTGGATAGATGAAAATTGTTGTCCAACCTGAATCTGCTACGATATCACCATTATGACGTTGAGCAATCGTTTCTAGGGTACGTGTAGATGTTGTACCAACAGAAATAACTTTCCCACCGCGCGCTTTTGTATCATTGATTACTTTTGCAGTTTCTTCAGATAGATTGTAGAATTCTGCATGCATATCGTGCTCTTCAATATTATCCACACTTACTGGACGGAATGTACCAATCCCTACATGAAGTGTTAAGAAAGCAACTTCTACACCTTTTGCACGAATTTCATCTAATAATTCTTCTGTAAAATGAAGACCCGCTGTTGGTGCTGCTGCTGAACCCAACTCTTTCGAATAAACTGTTTGGTAACGTTCTTGGTCTTCTAGTTTTTCATGGATATATGGAGGAAGAGGCATCGTACCTAATTGCTCTAAAATTTCAATGAAGATTCCTTCATAATCAAATTTGAACATACGTCCACCATGTGGCAATTCTCCAGTACAAGTTGCTTGTAATAGACCATCACCGAAAGAAATTTTCGTTCCAACCTTCACACGTTTCGCAGGTTTTACTAATGTTTCCCACTCATCTGTTTCAGTTTGTTTTAATAACAGTACTTCAGCATGTCCGCCTGTATCAGGTTTTACGCCAATTAAGCGTGCTGGTAACACACGTGTATTATTTAAAATTAAGCAGTCTCCTGCATGAAGTTCGTTAATAATATCACGGAAATGATGATGTGATACATCTCCAGTATCACGATCTAATACCATAAGACGACTAGATGTACGATCTTTTAATGGTACTTGTGCAATTAATTCTTCTGGTAATTCATAATCAAAATCTTCTAGTTTCATGACTCTACTACTTCCTTCTTCAGTTGTTATGTTTCTGATGGATAACTATAGCCAAAATGTTCATAGGCTAGAGCTGTCACCATTCGGCCTCTAGGTGTTCTTTGAATAAAGCCAATTTGCATTAAATACGGCTCATACACATCCTCGATTGTCATCGATTCCTCGCCAATACTAGCTGAAATCGTATCCAAGCCAACAGGACCGCCTCTAAAGCGTTCAATCATGTTCTCTACAAGCTTACGGTCAATATGGTCTAATCCTAATGGATCAACCTGTAATAACTCTAAAGCCGTTTGAGAAAGTGGTAATGTAATACGACCATCGCCAATGACTTGTGCATAGTCGCGCACACGTTTTAATAGACGGTTTGCTATTCGAGGTGTTCCACGAGATCGTCTTGCCAATTCTCCAGCAGCTAATTCATTGATTTCCACACCAAATAGTTCAGAACTACGCTGAACGATTTCGGCTAATGATTCTTCATCATAATAATCCAATCTTAATAATACACCAAAACGGTCGCGAAGTGGTGCTGATAATGCTCCTGATCTTGTTGTCGCACCAACTAATGTAAAAGGTGGTAAATCTAGTCTAATTGAACGGGCTGTTGGACCCTTTCCGACAACGATATCTAAACAAAAATCCTCCATTGCTGGATAAAGCACTTCTTCAATCGCACGCGGTAAACGGTGGATTTCATCGATGAAGAGAACATCTCCTGGTTCTAGCGAGCTTAAAATAGCCGCTAAGTCTCCTGGACGCTCAATCGCTGGCCCACTTGTCATACGGATATTTACGCCCATCTCATTGGCAATAACAGCAGCTAGTGTTGTTTTCCCTAGTCCTGGTGGACCATATAATAGCGCATGATCTAAAGATTCTTCACGCATTTTTGCTGCTTCTATAAAAATACGCAAATTTTCTTTGACTTTAGTTTGTCCAATATATGTTTCTAAGGTTTGCGGTCTTAAAGAGAATTCTATTTGCTCATCAAATTCCGTCGATTCAGTCGAAACAATACGTTCCTCCATGAATCACACCTCCTATTTTTGTTTCAATAATATTTTTAAAGCTTCCTTCATATAGGCTTCAGTCGTTACTAATTTATCATTTTCATCAAGCTGTGGCTGTATTTTTGCCAGTTCTTTTTCTGAATAGCCCAATACTGATAAAGCTAACATCGCTTCTTCTAATTCATGTTTATTTGGATTCACACCGAATAATGGCAATTCGTCATCTGAGCTTGGAAGCTCCACATTTTCTAATAAAGCATCTAACTTGCCTTTTAAATCTAAAATCATTTGGCGTGCTGTTTTCTTACCAACACCCGGGAACTTAATCAAGAAAGCCTCATCCTCTTGTTCGATGGCTGCAATCACATGACTAGGATTACCGCTTGCTAAAATCGCCAGTGCCCCTTTTGGCCCAATGCCTGACACTTGAATTAACTTTCTAAATAATTCACGCTGCTCCAATGTTTTAAATGCAAACAATTGTTGCGCATCTTCTCGAACACTTAAATGTGTGAAAACTTGAATTGATTGTTCTGTAATTGTAAATACATACGGATTTGGCGTATTAAGCTGCCAGCCGACTCCTTGAATTTCTATAACGATAAATTCTGGCGTGATTCTTGTAATCGGTCCTTTTATGTAGTCGTACATATACATTCTCCTTTAATAACAGCTTTTTATTATAACATATCGTTCTGTGCTCGAAAAACAAACACCCATTCCCATATGTATTCCATAATACCACAAAGATGTAGCTGTTTCGAATATGGAAAGCACTTCATTTTTGTCTTTTTACCCTATTTTCATGATAAGATATATCTATGTAGTTTTTATATTTATTTGGGGTGAGAGACAATGAAAAAATTATTAGGTGATGAACGTAGAAAGACCATACTTGCTTTATTGAAGGCAGAAGAAAAAGCAATTACTGGTACGGAACTCGCAAAACAAGCCAATGTCTCTAGACAGGTCATTGTCAATGATATGGCCTTATTAAAGGCAAAAAACGAGCCGATTGTTGCCACAAGTCAAGGGTATCTTTATTTATCACAAACACAGGGAAATAAAAATTTCGAACGTGAAATCGCAAGCCTCCATTCAAGCGAACAAACCGAGGATGAGATGAATACGCTAGTTGATGCTGGTGTTACTATAAAAAATGTATCAATCATTCACCCTGTCTACGGAGATTTAACAGCCTCTATCATGGCTTCTAGTCGCTATGATGTGCAGCAGTTCATCAAAAAAATGAATGATTCTGAAGGGAAGCCTTTAATGGATTTAACAGAAGGTGCTCATTTACATGTCATTTCTGCTGATTCTGAAGCTAAATTAGATATGGCCGTTCAACAATTACAAAGAAAAGGTTATTTAGTTAATCAAAATGATTAAAAATAACGCTCTTTTTATTAAAACATACTTATTTTAAACCTATTTCCACTAAACCTTTAGGAGTGAATGGAATTTTTGTTGTTTCTATTTGAAACAGAAAGCCCGAATTACATGTTATGCATGTAATTCGGGCTTTCCTTATGTTCATATATTTTAGCTATTTTGCATTGGATTGTTGATACGTATAATAGCTACCTAATGATTTAACAGAACAACCTAGCGCTCTTAATTCTTCCAGTGCACCCTTCATTAAAGGTGCATTTTCATCTTCTAATAAGTCAATGATGAAGAAGTAATCCCCTAAGCCTGTTTTTAATGGACGTGATTCAATTTTACTCAAATTGATTTGACGCCACGCAAAAACGGATAACACTTGATGAAGACCACCAGAACGATCGATTGGTAATTTAATCATTAAAGTAGTTTTAATTTGATTTTTATCCCCTGCTCGCTCAATACGATCATTGCGTTTCGATAATACGAAGAAGCGTGTATGGTTAAAGTGAAAATCATGAATATTATGTTCAACGATTTCTAAACCATACTGCTTCGCAGCACCAACGTTAGCTACTGCTGCAATCGTAAGCTCTGGATGCTCTGACACATACTGAGCTGCAGCTGCAGTTGATGTTGTCTGACTCAAGGGAACGGATTTAAAATGATAGTATAAATATTTGTGACATTGTGCTAAAGCATGTGGGTGAGAGTACACTCGGTCCAAATTTTCTAACTGATTCACTTGATCTTTATGCATCATTAAATGCTGTTCAATTGGCGACAGCACCTCTGCCGATATAAATAAATCTGCTTCATGAAACAAGTAGTCTATAGTAAGCGGTACAGAGCCCTCTAAGGCATTCTCTACCGGAACCACTGCAATATCCACTTGTCCTGAATCTACTGCTTCTATACACTCTGGAATCGTTTTAAAAGGAATAATCCATTCGTTGGGGAATAATTCCTTCGTAGCTAATTCTGTAAAGGTTCCAGTTGGACCAAGAAAAGCTACTCGACTTGTCCATTCATTTGTTTCCAATTCAAAAGCCCCCTCTTAAAGTGCTCCTGAGCTAATCACTTCAGCTGATTCAACAAAGTCTAATTTTTTCAGACTTTGCATTAAATCATCTAAATCTACATCCATTGCAGTGACATCTAATGAAAGCGTTACATTAGCTCTACCTTGAATTGGAATTGTTTGATGAATTGTGAGTACGTTACAGTGCGTGTCCGTAACGGTAGAAAGAAGTCTAGCTAAAGTACCTTTACGATCCTCTAATTGCAAGAACACAGTTAAAATACGTTCTTGAACAATTGAGTGAAAGGGGAAAACAGCATCTCGGTACTTATAAAAAGCACTTCTAGATAAATCAACTTGTTTCACTGCATCCCAAATTGATGACACTGTGCCTGATTGCAACAAATGCTTTGCTTGAAGCGTTTTGTGCATCGCATCTGTTAAAACATCCTCGCGAACTAAAAAATAACGTTGATCCGCTACATTTTTCATCTTTTTCCCCCCTGAATCGTTACTCTACAAATTCAAATTCAAATTTTAATAGTCGAACTGTATCGCCGTTTTCAGCACCATTTGCACGAAGTGCTTCATCTACGCCCATACCACGTAATTGACGAGCAAATCGACGAATTGATTCTTCACGACTGAAGTCAGTCATTTTGAATAGACGTTCGATTGTGTCACCACTTAATACGAATACGCCATCTTCATCACGAGTAACGATGAAATCAGGCCCTTTTTCTTCATGTTTATAAAGAACAGTTGCTTCTGATTCTTCTTCAACATCGTCTCCGTGTAATAAGAATTCAGGTGTTACTTCGATTAAGTTATACGTTGTATACAATAGCTCTTGAAGACCTTGACGAGATACCGCAGAAATTGGGAAGATTTTTACATCATCATCAAAATGCTTTTTAAACTCGATTAAGTTTTCTTCAGCGCCAGGCATATCCATTTTGTTAGCTACAATGATTTGCGGACGCTCAGTTAAGCGTAAGTTATATTGCTCTAACTCTTTATTGATGGTTACATAATCATCATAAGGATCGCGACCTTCTGCAGCTGACATATCAACAACATGTAAAATAACACGTGTACGTTCAATATGACGTAAGAACTGATGACCAAGGCCAACACCCTCTGAAGCTCCCTCAATTAATCCTGGTAAATCAGCCATTGCGAATGATTTACCTTCATCAACTTGAACCATACCTAAATTAGGAACGATTGTCGTGAAATGATATGCACCAATTTTTGGTTTTGCAGAAGATACTACTGATAAGATTGTTGATTTACCTACACTTGGGAAACCGACTAAACCTACATCTGCTAATACCTTTAATTCTAATATAACACTTAGTTCTTGACCTGGCTCGCCTTTTTCAGAAAGTTCTGGCGCTGGATTTGAAGGTGTTGCGAAACGTGAGTTACCACGACCACCACGACCACCTTTTGCAATTACTGCTTCTTGTCCATTTTCAACTAAATCGGCAATAACACGTCCAGTTGCTTCATCTGTTACGATTGTGCCTGGTGGTACGCTTACAACATACGGTTTAGATCCGCGACCATGTGCATTTTTACTCATACCATTTTCACCTGGTAATGCTTTAAAATGACGTTTGAAACGGAAATCCATCAGTGTACGTAAACCTTCGTCTACTTTAAATACTAAATCGCCACCATTACCGCCGTCACCGCCAGCTGGTCCACCATTTGGTACAAATTTCTCTCTACGGAACGCGACCATACCATCGCCACCATCTCCGCCTTTAACAAAAATCTTTACGTGATCGACAAACATTATTAAATTCCCTCCTTACTTCCTATGACACGATAACGCCACAGTGTATCTGAATAGTGCTCATGCGCTACTATTAACCCTGCTCCGTCTATCTGTGCTGTAAATGCTTCATTGTCCCACTTACCAGATAGATTAAACAAAATTTCTACTTTATCTTCAGTAGACATAATATATATTTCACAGTTTTGTTCAACCATTGGATCAACCAATTTTTGAATATGCTGGAATGTATTCTCCATAAAGTCACGCAGTGGAATATCCCAAATAGCTGGGATTGAATCTGAAATATCGCTATCAATTGTAATATTAAACGATGAAAAACGCCACTCGCATGTATTCAACCATTCTACAAAATGCTCACACTTCAATGAATTGAAAGCAAATGTCTGCTGGAATTTTAAAGATATATTGTCTATTACCTGATTAGCCCCATCTACATTTTCTAAAGCCAGATTCATTTTTATTAATTGCAGCTGATTTAAAAAATCGTGATGTAGATTTCGAAGCACTTCATTTACTGATAGTGGTTGTTCTGTCACAAGTAAACACTCCTTTACGAGATGCTCTTGTTTTTAGTATAACAATATTTATGATAAATTTCTCAATAAAGAGAAAAAATTCGGTATTCGCACACTTGCAAACACCGATTTAAACACGAAAAAAGGACTGCATTGCTGCAGTCCTTAACTTTTTAATTAAGCTTCTTGTGCTACAGGATACACGCTAACTTTTTTCTTATCGCGACCGTAACGCTCGAATTTAACAATGCCGTCCGCTTTAGCGAATAAAGTATCATCGCCACCGCGACCTACGTTTTCACCTGGATAGATTTTAGTACCGCGTTGACGGTATAAAATTGAACCAGCAGAAGCGAATTGACCATCAGCACGTTTAGCTCCTAAACGTTTTGATTGAGAGTCACGACCATTCTTAGTAGAACCCACACCTTTTTTAGATGAGAAGAACTGTAAGTCTAATTTCAATAACATAATGTTGCACCTCCTACCGCATTTTGTATTTTATTTCGATGTAATCTCCATAGCTAGCAACCATAGTATAAAACTGAGTTACCATCATTTGAAGAATTAATTGAAGTTTTACATTTTGTTCAGGAGTTAAATCATTCGGATCAATAACGACAGATAAAAATCCGCCCTCTTGACCTTGCTCGATTCCCGGTGTGATTTTAACAAGTTCACCGATTGCATTTACACTACCAATGGCAATTGCAGATGCGCCCGCGCAAACTAAATCATGTCCAGGTTCACCTGAATAGGCGTGTCCTGAAATTTCAAAGCCATATGATTCTCGATTTTCATTACTATGAATCTCTACTGTAATCATAACTTACCACCTCAATATTTATTAAGCGTTGATAGCTTCAATAACTAGTTTAGTGTAAGGTTGACGATGACCTTGTTTACGACGGTAGTTCTTTTTAGCTTTAAGTTTGAAAACGACGATTTTTTTAGCGCGACCTTGTTTTTCAACTTTAGCTGTTACTGTTGCACCAGCTACTAATGGAGCTCCAACTTTAACGTTTTCACCACCAACGAAAAGAACTTTGTCAAAAGTTACCACTTCACCAGCTTCTGCGTTGATTTTTTCAACCCAGATTTCTTGGCCCGCTTCAACTTTAACTTGTTTACCACCTGTTTCGATAATTGCGTACATATATATGCACCTCCTCAATAGACTCAGACTCGCCATCAAAGGTGATCTACAGAGTAGATTCTTACATAACCTTATCAGTGCGGTTGTAGCACGGGTGCTACTTAACTATGAAAGAATACCATATAATTCGTATCAACGTCAAGCTATTTTGATATATAAAAGTAAAAGAAATTATTTTTTTATAATTTCACCCATTTCATCTGCCAACTACAGAGAAATAATAAACCATCCTTTGTTCCCTTGAATGTTCTACTAGGTTTAAACGATGTTTTAATGCCATCCGTAATTGGCTGTAACTCCTATAAGACCTAGCCTAGAAATTCCTAAGAGTCGTTTTCACATTCTCTATGGAGAATGGTTTGTGCTTTAAATCATAAAAAAGGTAAATTGTAGAAGAGTTAACTCTTTACAATTTACCTTTTAAAACCATCTTTATTTAGAGAACAGTGATTTAAACTTAGCGAAAAAACCTTGTTTTTCTTTTTCTAAAGACATTAACGGTACAGATTCACCCATTAAACGACGCACAATATTGCGATACGCTTTTGACACTTGTGTATTTGGTTCCATAACAATTGGCTCTCCCTTGTTTGAAGAAGAGATGACCACATCGTCATCCGGAATAATTCCAATTAAATCAAGCGAAAGATGTGTTGTAATTTCATTAATATCTAAAGTTTCTCCACGGTCCATTAAACGTGTACGAATACGATTAATGATTAACTTAGGAGGTTCAATATCCTCTTGCTCTAATAAACCAATGATACGGTCTGCATCTCGAACTGCTGAGATTTCAGGCGTAGTTACAACAATCGCACGATCAGCACCCGCAATCGCATTGCGGTACCCTTGTTCAATCCCTGCCGGACAATCGATTAATACATAATCGAATTCGGCTTTAAGTTCATCAACAAGTACTTTCATTTGTTGTGGATTTACTGCATTTTTATCAGCAGTTTGTGCTGCTGGTAATAAGAATAATAATTCTTCAAAACGTTTGTCTTTCACAAGCGCTTGATGCGGTTTACAGCGTCCTTCAACAACATCAACTAAATCATAAATGATGCGGTTTTCTAACCCTAAAATCACATCTAGGTTGCGTAGACCTATATCTGTATCAATTAAGCATACTTTTTTTCCTTGTAACGCCAATGCAGTACCTAAATTGGCTGTAGTAGTTGTTTTACCAACTCCACCTTTACCGGAAGTAATTACAATAGCTTCGCCCACATTAGCTTCCTCCCTTAAACGTCGACAATTTTGGTCTAATAATTCGTAAATCTTGAAGTCGTTTAATCGCAATTGTCCCATCGTCGAGTAGATATGCACATTCCATTTCAGGCTTATTGGAAAGTTCTGCTTTTTCATTCGTCATTGTTTCTAATACATCCGCAATAGCTAAATGTGTCGCAACTAAAAATGACGCTCCGATTACAGCTTCTCTATTTCCATTTTTACCTGCATGAGCAATACCCTTCAATTTTCCTAAAACATAAATACTACCACCCGCTTCTACGCGCGCGTTCGGATTTACATCTCCAATAATAACGAGGTCTCCCTCAGCTGTTATTTTTTGCCCAGAGCGTACGATGCCAATATATGTAGAAGATTGATTTTCCATAATACGCTGGTTCGATTCTTCAATTGTTATAATGTCACTTTTAACCTTTGAAACCCGCACATTTAGTGACTTTTGAACAGCATTGAGCAGTTCTGTCATTTGCGATTCTGTGCAATAGCGATTACCGGTAGAGATTTGAACTTCAATTTGTTCCTCCACACGATTATCTACACATTTCTCATCTAATGCAGCCAATAATTCATCATAGCTACATTGATCATCTAATCTTACAACGAGGCCATCTTTTGTCCCCTTCATATAAACTAACTGCTTAGTTGCCAAAAAGCCACCTCCCACTCTTCATCTATAAAATCGATTGATTTGCTTTTTCAAGAACCCTCGCCTCTAGTAAATACTTAAATGTCCAACCAAGCATAATTAAAAAGATTGAATTGGCAATCATAGTAGGTACAAGTCGGTGATTTAAAAATTCGGTGAAGGATAAATCAGTAAACTGGATAAGTACAAAAAACTGATGTAGAAGTATTTCTAATACTGCGACTAAAACTAATGACAAGGTTGTTGTAACAACAAGATGCTGATGTATATATTTTACTGTAGAACCAGCAATAAAACAAATAAACGGATACAAAAATGTATATAAGCCAATGATGTCTATGTAGAAAATATCATAAAGTAGGCCAAATACCAGTCCATACCACATTGCTTTACGGCGGTCATAGTATATAGATAAGAAAATCAAATAGATAATTAAAAATCGTGGGACTAAGTAGGTTAAATCACCATGAAATTCAATTGGTGAAAACAAGGAGAATTTAGTTTCTAGAACAAAGAGAATAACAGCTACTATTAATATTAAATATTTAGCCATTTGTTATTCATCCCCTTCTGATGACATATTCTCATTTGTTGAGTCACCATCTGAACCATCGATTTCTGTTGCTTGGCGCTTCGCAATGATGACATGATCAAGCATTTGGAAGTCCGCTGCTGGTTTGACATAGGCCAATTTAGTTAAGCCAAAATCATCCGTAGATACTTTTGTTACTTCCCCAATTAAAATACCTTTAGGAAAAATGCCACCTAAACCAGACGTGGTTACTTTGTCGCCTTTTTTCACTTTCAGTTTTGAGTCAATGCGTTTCAACATAAGTTCACCACGTTTGACATCATAACCTTCAATTAAACCACGTGCTTCTTTACCTTTACTTGAAACAGTTGCAGAAACACGATAATTTGTATTGTTCGTAGAAAGTAATTCAACCTCAGATGTAAAAGGTGTAGCTAATATTATTTTACCAACTAAGCCTTCTGAAGTTAATACCGCCATATTTACTTTTACGCCATTTGATGTACCTTCATTTAAGATAAGCTTTTCTTCCCATTGGTCAGGGTTTCTTGCAATAACATCTGCTTGAATTGGATCAAAATCACGTAAATCTGTTTTTTTATCTAGTAATTTTTGAAGTTTTTCATTTTCTACGTCAAGCTCGTTAACTTGGGCCTGCAACGAACCGAATTCTTCTAGGCGAGATTTCAGTCGTTGATTTTCATCATATGTGTTTAATAAATCATCTACGCTGTTAATAAGCCCTGTAACATAACCAGCCGGCTTCGCGACAACACTCTGTCCTAAGCCGACTGTATCTTTAATTACTTGTTCAGGGAATGACACTTTTTTACGATCGCTCAAGGTATAACTGATCAATGCCACTAACAAAATGACGCCGACAAGTAGCATGAGTAACCGTTTATTCGATAAAAAATGTGGCATTGCCTATTCCCCCTTAAATTGTTTGGTGCTGTTTCATAATATCGATATGATCAAGAGACATACCAGTACCAATAGCAACACAATCCAAAGGATTTTCCGCAATAAATACAGGCATATTTGTTTCGTCACTGATTACTTTATCTAAATTACGTAGTAAAGCTCCGCCACCTGTTAGGACAATTCCGCGTTCCATAACATCAGCTGAAAGCTCTGGAGGTGTTTGTTCTAATGTTTTCTTCACGCCATCAACGATAGCTGCAATTGATTCACGTAATGAATCTGCAATTTCAACAGAAGAAATTTCAATAGTTTTTGGTAAGCCTGTCACTAAATCGCGACCACGGATTTCCATTTTTTGTTCTTCGTTTGGAGAACTTTTTGCAGAACCGATTTCCATTTTAATAGACTCAGCTGTGCGTTCACCAATTGTTAAATTATATGATTTACGGATATAAGCAATAATCGCTTGGTCCATTGCATCACCCGCTACACGAACTGATTCACTTGTTACAATCCCACCAAGAGAAATAACAGCAACTTCTGTTGTACCGCCACCGATATCAACTACCATACTACCTGTTGGTTCCCAAACTGGTAAGTTAGAACCGATTGCTGCTGCAAATGGTTCTTCAATTACGAACGCTTCACGAGCACCTGCTTGACGTGCAGCATCGATTACTGCGCGTTTTTCAACCGATGTAATACCATACGGTACACATACCATAACATTTGGTTTTTTAAATGAACTACCTGCTGATTTTAAAGCATTTTGTAAATAATGTTTAATCATTGTTGTTGTAATATCAAAGTCTGCAATAACGCCATCTTTCATTGGACGAATTGCAACGATTGATCCTGGTGTACGACCAATCATGTTTTTCGCTTCATTACCTACTGCAACAGTTGTGTTTGTGTGCGTATTTTTCGCCACAACTGATGGTTCACGTAAAACAATCCCTTTTCCTTTAATAAATACAAGTGTGTTTGCTGTGCCAAGGTCAATACCGACATCTTTTCCACCTAATCCGAACACTATAATTCTTCCTTTCCTTAGCCGTTGATAATTAACTAGCTGTCATAAAATCATACGTTTCATTATAACGGAAAAACATAAAAAGTTACAGTGCTAGAAGAAACCTTTTCCCTTCATACTGATATATCTATGATCCCCGATAATTATATGATCCAACAAATCTATTCCTATTATCAATCCCGCTTCCGCTATTCGCTTTGTTACTTCTATATCTTCTGGGCTTGGAGTTGGATTCCCCGACGGATGATTATGTGCACATATAATTGAGGCTGCTGATTTTTTCACTGCTTCCCGGAAAATCTCTCTTGGATGAACAATGCTCGCATTTAAGCTTCCGATAAAAATCGTTTGCTGACTCATGATTTCATTTTTCACATTGAGAAATAGTACGGTGAAATGCTCCTGTAAAAGTTGGGTCATTTCTGGCATTAAAAAATCCGCTGCGTCTTTTGGTTGTTTCACTACAGTGCGACTTAGTCTATTTGGTAAATTAGCTCTTTTTCCTAGTTCAAAAATAGCAAGTAAATTGAGTGCTTTCACACGTCCAATTCCATCAAGCTGCGTCAACTCTTCAACTGTAGCCATTTTTAAATTAGCGAGCGTTTCAAAATGATTGAGTAATTTTGTAGCTATTTCTAAGACAGACCTTTGTTTCGTTCCAGAACCTAATACGATGGCCAATAACTCTTGGTTCGTTAGATACTCCGCACCAAATTGTAATAACCGTTCTCTTGGTCTTTCCTGTTTTGCTACATCACGAATAAAGATTGTCGAGTCAATCGCCATGATACATCAACCTCCTTTACGGTAGATAAATGTTTCACGCGATTGCGCAATTTTTCCATTGCTAGAATGGACAACCCTTTTTTATTATATGTGCTTCTATTTTTTTCGTCTACGAACTGCTGCCCTTCCCCTAATATATTATAACCAACTTTACAATGAAAAGGTTCCTTAGTTTGCATATATTTTTTAAGGATTTCATAGGAAAAACTACAGAAACGAACGCATGTTTCTAGAAGTTTTGATAAAATACTAAATTCGGTTATAAATTGAGGAATTATCACAATTTTGCACCAATTCCTATCTATGTATTTCATGTTTTTTTTCCTGTTTATTTCGTCATAATTTAGTTGAATTATATCTTCACCAAAACATAAAAAAGGCATATTTGCAAACTTGAGGATTTGGCCTTGTTTTAATTTAAAACCATTTTGCTTTAAAAATAACCGTTGATTCCTTTGCCAATTGGAATTTTCATTCTCTTTGTGCATTTTCAATTTTTTTATCCGCATAGTTAGATTGTATACATTTTCTACTTGCCCTCTTTGTGAAAAAAGCAATTTTTTAGAAGCTGTTGTATAAAATAAATTTCCCATAACTATCTCCCCCTTTTATTTTATAGTACCTAATCTTTTTAAAGGACACTTTCTAGTGGATTGTCTATATTTTTAATATCCACTTTAAAATAGGGGCAGTATTTAAAAAGTAATATAACTTTCGATAGCATCTTATTAAAAATGACAAAAGTCCTTGATTTTCACATCAAGGACTTTTGTCATTCATCTATTAGTTCTAGTTATTCTTTAGTGCTTTTCTTCGCGGCATTATCATTTTCCGCTTTTTCTTTCTTCACATTTTCTACTTGTTTTACATTGAATGTCGTTACTTGAATCTTCGCAGTAATTACACCGTCTGCAACAATAGGATTCGTATATTTCACATAATCAACAACATAAATTCGTTGTAAGGCTGTGATTTTTTTAATAAAATTATTGATATCTTCTGCTTCATACGCACTAACAGATAGTTCAAGCGTTAATAATTTTAAATCACTTGGTTTTTCTAGCTTAGAAATAGCAGAGGTCGGCACACCCGCAGCCGTTGGTTCTACTAATTCAGCTTCAGTTAACGCTGAATTTGAAGGCAATGCATTTGTAATCGCGTCCTGTGCTGTTTTTTCATAATTATTAAAACGTATTTCTGTGATTGCTGTTGAACTGTCATACTCTGCTTCATCTAAATCATCCATGACACCTTGTAAATCTGATGTCGTTGGGATTTTTAATTCCATTTCTTTCAGTGGATCTACTCGCTGAGCTTTTTTCTTCGCTGCATCGACTGCATCGACTTTATCATCTAATAAATCCTGTTGATAAACATATTTTTCTCGTAAAGAATCGCGATTTTCCATTTCTGGTTTTAACAAATAAAAATACATTGCTACTGCGACAGCTAAAATGAGTAGGATGAGCAAAATATAGATTATTTTATTACCTTTTGATTTTTTACCTCTCATCACTTCTCACCTCCTGATTTTAATTCTTTTTCATCAAGAGTTGCGACAATAATCGCTTTATATTGCGCGCTACCTTCTAAATCAGTTTCATCTTCTACATTATCTACATCTACTTCAGTGAAAGCAGATGCTGATTGTAATTCTACTGTTTCAAAGATGGCTTCATTTTTTAGATTACGTACATACGTTGATGCCTCGTTTAAGTTATCAAAGTATAATGTGAATGTTACGGACTTGTCCGTATAATCAAGACCAGCTAACTCACCTGAACCCGTGATATATTTTTTTGCTACATCAATGATTGTCGAAACTGGCGTTTGATATTTTTCTGCAAACTCGATTGATTGAGCAAGAGTAGCCTCAGGCGTATTGTTCAATTGATCAAGTTCTGCTTGTTGCTCAGCTATTTGAGCAGATAATTGATCGGTTTTACCTTTGACATCTTGGATATCACGATGGACTAAGTAATAATTGATTGCGTAAAAAATAAGGATTGCTACAATCAGCAAAATAATAAATAATTTTGCAAAACTTCCCTTCTTCTGCACAACTTTCTTCGACTTAGGCAGTAGATTAATATCTGGAATCATTCGTGAGAAACCCCCTTCATTGTTAAGCCCAGTAATGTACTGTGTTTTACAAAATAGGTAGGGAATTTCGCATCCACTTCTTCGTTTGTTAATTCTTCTACTGGAAGTGGTACCTCATCCTTAAGTATTTCAGTAATTTTACTAAGCATTGGATGATCTCCAATATTTAGTACACGTTGCACTTCTTTGCTTCCTTTATTTAATGAAAACTGATAAAAATGAACTGCTTTATCAATTTCCGAAATCACTCTAGCAATTTCTTGTTCATAATGACTTTTGTTGTTTGTTAGAGCAAAAGAAACAATTCCATCTTCATTTTCCTCTAATGTCCAATCATCATGTGTCGTTTCAATTCTAAAAGCCTTTAATAACTCCACATGTCCCTTTTCAACAATAGACATGCGTAATTCATCCATTGACCAATCTAAAACCACTAATGTATCTTCATTGAATTTCGGAATTATATCAGACAATACACGTAAATCAACAAGTGATTTGATATCTACTGTATCTGGTATCATGCCTAAATCTTCTATAATACGAATAATAGTGTCGACTTCCTCGTGCTCCGCTGCAAACAATAAAACTTCTCCATCAGTTGGATTTTCGTCAAAAAGATCAATGATTGGTTCTGTAAATGGTAGCTGAATAGATTCATTCAACTCTTGATTCACATATTCCTTCATTTCTTCCGATGTTTCCAATGTTTCAGGTAAACGAATTTTTTTCGTAAGTGTATTATGACTTGGTGACACAACTCGCACTACATGTTTTTTGATTTTCAATTTTTTCAATAAATCTTTCAATTCATAGAAAAAAGCATCTTCATCCTGAATTAATCCGTTTTTTACGATGCCCTCTTTTAGTGGAATCTGATATGTCAGACCTTTTTCTAACTCATCTTGTTTAGTCGCTAACAGACTCAGCATGAAATCATTATAAATGATGGAAAGACACTTCATCTTACCGCTATTCATGGCCCAGCCCCCCTTTTTCATGATATTTCGATTTTTTTCGTAAATTAAATATCCGTTTTATCCATACCCTAAAAATGACATTTAAAATACATTTTGGTATAAATTATTTTTTTATGTAGGTATTTTTTTATTTCCACTATAAAAATAGGACGCTACGATACATTACATACAATTTAATATTATAATACC
>JAGHSJ010000143.1 GCA_018065935.1 Candidatus Kurthia equi | reverse complement strand
AATCCAGATGTAAATATTCGTTTCTTATTGGAAGAACCGAATCCGATTATGTCTGGGCAAGTATTCCAAGAAAAAATGGCTGTTCAATTAGAATTGAATAATAATGCTTTTGCATATATTAAACGTGATGATCTAGGTGTGGCGACAGAAATTTATCCAGTACCTGCATCGTCAGTCGATCTGATTGAAGGTAAGTATGGAGAGATCTATTTAAAGTTCTTATTTATTAATGGGCAAAGTATGACAGTTCCATACACAGATGTGATTCACTTGCGAAATGATTTTAACGATGATGATTTTTTTGGATCACAACCTGGTGAAGCATTGAAAAACTCAATGGATATTATTAGTACCGCAGATCAGGGAATTGTAAAAGCAATAAAAAATAGCGCATCAATAAAATGGCTAATGAAATTTAAAACGGTTCTACAACCAACTGACATGAAAGAACAAATTGATAGATTTACGAAAGAATATTTATCAATTGATGGTAATGATGGTGGCGCAGCTGGAACAGATAGTCGTTATGATTTAGAACAGGTCAAAAATGATGCATATGTGCCAAACGAAAAACAATTAATAATAACAACTCAACGTGTTTATTCGTTTTTTAACACGAATGAAAAGATTGTCCAATCAAAATATACAGAGGACGAATGGAATGCTTACTATGAGGCACAGATTGAGCCTGTAGCAATGCAACTTGCTAATGAATATACTCGTAAGCTCTTCACACGAAAACAACGAGGATTCGGCAATAAAATTATTTTTGAAGCATCTAGCTTACAGTACGCTTCAATGTCTACGAAGATGAACCTTGTTCAAATGGTTGACCGAGGTGCATTAACACCAAATGAATGGCAATCCATCCTTTCGCTTGGCCCAATTGAAGGTGGAGATAAGCCAGTACGACGATTAGACACTGCATTAGTACAAGATGGAAATGTTGTGAAGGATAAAGGAGGTGAAAATAATGCCGACAGTGGAGAAAAGGAATCTGACGACGAATAATGTTGAAATTCGTGAAGATGAGAATGGAATGAAAACACTCGCTGGATATGCAGTTAAGTGGGAGATGAAATCTGTCACAATGGGTTGGCGAAGGTTCAAAGAGCAATTTAAACGAGGAGCTTTTACAGAATCTTTAACTAGTGATGATCAATTAGCATTGTGGTCGCATGATACTTCAAAAGTGTTGGGACGTACAAAAAACGGTACTTTGCGATTGTTTGAAGATGAAATCGGACTTCGCTTTGAACTAGATTTACTTGACACAACACTGGGGGATGACGCGTATAAAACAATCAAACGTGGAGATGTTGATGGTGTTTCATTTGGTTTTAGTATGTTGAAACAAGAATGGGATGAAGCAGATCCAGATAATGTGGTTCGCTCAATAGTGACTGCTAAATTGGTTGAGGTTTCACCTGTAGCATTCCCAGCTTATCCTGACTCGCAAGTTTCAGCACGTTCAAGTGATCCTTACGAGCAGCATAAACAGGAACGAAGAAATAAAGAGCGTAGAAAACGTTTATATTTAACAACATTACTTTAATTGGAGGTCATTGAAGATGACAGTAGAAGAATTAGTAGCACGTAAAAAGGAACTTGCAGCATTATTAGCAGATGAAACACGTTCGATTGATAATTTAGATCAAGTGGAAACAGAATTACGTGATATTAACGAAAAGTTAGATGCATATGAAAAGCGCCAGTTTTTATTACGTGAAGCAGAAATGATTAATAACGGTACACATCCAACAGCTAAAACTATTTCAACTTTTAATGGTGGCGATAATTGGCAAGAAGCAAATCAAGATGAAAAGCGTGAAGAAGTAATTGGCAAGGAATTAATTGAAAATCGTACTGTAACAGTAACGACTGGCAAAGTAGTTCTTCCGAATTCTTCTTCAAGTGTAATTAATGGTACATTCAATCAAATTTCATCATTAATTGATGCAGTAAATGTTGTGCCATTAATGGGTGGTGAATCTCATGCGCAACCATATGAAAAAAATCATGGTGAAGGTGGCTATACTGCAGAAGGTACGGATTATACAGATGCAGATGTAGTAACGGATTATGCATTAATTAACAAAGCAAAAATTACAGCGTACAGTGAGCATACGGAAGAAGTTGAAAAATTACCTGCAGCAAATTATGCGGGAGTTGTTCAAGGCGGAATTGGTAAAGCATTGCGTAGTATGATTACAAAACAAATCTTAGTTGGTGAAGGTGGAGCAGATAAAATCGTTG
>JAGHSJ010000389.1 GCA_018065935.1 Candidatus Kurthia equi | reverse complement strand
ATACATATATTACACCAATTATTATTCCTATTAAATCCGCTATTAAATCCTTATAATCAAATCCTTTGTGTTTAATTTCATCTCTTATTTCCTTACCTAATCCAAATAAAAATGCTAAGATAATCGCCCCCCACAATGGTAATATTAGACTGAATACAGTTAGTAAAAAGTAGCTTACAAATAAATGAGCTACTTTGTCTATGTGTTTGTTTATCATGTCGCTTGTTTGTTTTTATAAAAACCCCTCAATTACGAGGGATTTTAATTTTAAATTATTATGAGCCGATTGTTTTCGTAATTTACAAAGGGGGCTGTTAAATATACCCCTCCTTGTCCGCAAACCTACCTTTAACCCACTTTGTTACGGTTTCCCACTCGCTAACCTTGAACCTCATTCCAGTTCCGTACACAAATCCATCTTTATCAGGAGTTGAAAATCCTACCTGAAAATGAGCACTGTTTATTATTGTAGCTTGATGCCAACTAAATCCAGCATCTCCTGTGACGAATATTTTTGAACTGAGCCCTCCACCTATGTGCATCGGGATGTAGGCTTCAGTACCGTTTATTCTAGCTCCTCTTCGAGATATATATTGTAAATTATCTTCATTTAAGGCTTGTGCTTTAAAACCTAATTTTGCTATCTCTGTTCTATCAGGCAAGTCATATCCCAATATCCCATTAGGGTATCCAGGTTGAGAATCCGTTCCGAAATAAGCACCCAATGCAGTAGTTGCCATACCAGATGGTTGCCACCCGCCTTTCCCGTAATCACCACTGGCGATAATATTCCAATCAGGAGTGTCATTATGAATAGCATTGTGAGAATAGAATATTTTCCTAGTATTCCCTCCATCGCCATTAGCTCCCCAAATCCAACCGTTGTTAGGTGATATGGTCAAAGCATGGATATGCCTCTGCGACACAAGAGAATCAGCTACGAACGGTATTTCATATACTTTTACCCACGTTACTCCTAAATCGTTACTTCTCCATATTCCATTCTCTTGACCAACACCTGGATTGATATTATTATGTCCGTAAGAAGCCACTACAATAGTCTCTATATTGCCAATTACATTAGCCCAAACATTTGATGTTCTGAAATGAGCTGGCAATCCCATTTCGGTTAAATCCAGCTTCTTAACCCACGTTACTCCTTTATCTACACTGGTATAGATTCTACCGCCACGGTTGCTATCTTCAGATACATCTACAGATGCAATTAGATTATAATTGCCGTTAATCGTTTTTGTTTTATATATCCACACCGTTCTGACAACTTCTGAAATCTTTGTTTTCATATCCATAAATAACTCTGATACGTCAGATTCTAAGTTGTGTTTATAAAATGAACTACCACTTGCTGACCATACTATGTTTTCTTCATCAATAAAAGTTGGATTTCCAACGATATTAGTAGGCTCTAAAATAACCGTCTTTGGTACTTTAATTTGAACTGGGAAATATTCTGGTCTTGCTGAAATAGCATAAGTTTCCTCGTCAAAATTCTTCTCTAGCTTAATGTTTGCTCCGTTTTTCTTTATATTTTTCATAATTATTGTCTTCCTATTATTTTAATATTAACACTTCCTGTTGCTTCTGCTACTTCTTTCCTAAATCTAAAAATATACCCTGGAATCATTTCTCTTAAAGCATCCCATTCTACGCTTGTGACTAATCCTGTTTCTCCCGCCTTTATCAATAAATCAATAGGTATCTCGTCTATTGGTTGAGTGCCTTTTACTGTTGTTGCATACCTCATTATATTCAGGAATGTCATATCCACATTTAGGTTATTTTCAATAATAATGCTTAAATGAGGGTAGTTGCTCACATTTATAGGGGTAATAAGAGCACGACTAGTGTTGCTTTCAACGCCCGAGAGGCTAATACTTCGTGATGTGAAATAATCATCTGTTTTTTGAAATATAACTTTCGGAACTCCCACGTCGTCTATCTGCGTTACCGTTGGTGATAACTTGACCTTAAGTGCGATAGCAGACGATGCCTCGCTGGTCGTTCTTATCCTTATTACATCGTAATTAGATACGTCTGCCTTAAGTGTTAATCTTTTATTGCCTCCCTTATCAGTAAATATATATTCGCTGTTCACCTCACCGCCTTGTAAAAATAGGATTCTTTCCCAGCCATTATAAGAAGTGTCTGAATACAATACGCTTCCTTCAATTATCAACTCTCCAGACAGTGAAGCATTATGCGACACTTCAATAACTGCTGTGTTATACCCTGATGAATCCACCTCTATTGGTGTTGCCGTTACTTGACTTATAGCACCTCTGTGAATAAGTTCATTTTTAACTGAATCCTTCCCTTGAGATACAAGCTGACTGTAGTCGGTTGGCGGTTTAACCCATTTGACAGGGGATGCATCCGTATATAGCTCACACATAACGGACATTACTCCAGATTGAGTGCTTTCAACGACAACCCTTATTTTGCTAACATTCGACACATCGGCTTTTAGCGCCTCTCTGTAATTTGCAATGCCAAGAAATGAAAAATCATCTATTTGGCTTCCTTTGTGATACATGGGTATTTTTACCCAACCTTGAAACGCCCCTCCAGCATTTATAAGCCCCTCAAGTCTAAACTTTGTTCTTCCATCCAATGTTGAATTATTCCCTATTAGAATGTTTGCCGTGTCGTATCCCACCACATCGACTTCTATTGGGGTAGCGGGATTGGAATTTGCTGCGCCTGAAAATAATTCAGCCCTTTTTACGTCTTTCTTTGAAACTGAGCTTTTTATGGCATTTACTATGTATGATAAATTCATGATATTGTTGTTTTTAAAGTGGATAAATCTGTTGTGAAGGTTTTAATAGTGCCTTCGAGTGTTCTTGTTTCAACTATTTGTGTGCTGGAAAAAGTAAAATCATCTACTCTCACGACTCTGTTTGACCCATCACGATGGGTAACATTCAACGGCAATCCTTCTGCATTAAAGGTTGGAGTGCTTGTAGTTCTCTCGAGTTCAGCCAGCATAAGTATTTCATTTTTGTAATCGTTAAGGCTTGGGTATTTTATTCCTTTTTTGCTTACCAGTAACTTTGCATTGTTATTAGAAACCGATGCGCTTGCTATTACAAAAAACGTATTAGGTGGAATTTCGGACGCTTTAACTAATAAATTATCAACCTTGATTGGTGGATCACTTTTTGGGTGACCTGAAATTGGTTGGAAATACTTGTCATAATAGAACAATAAGGATACGGTACCGCTTCCTTGTCCTGAAACAATAATATCACCACCTTGATAAAAAATATAGTCCGTTCTAATGAACGTTTCATTTACAAATGATTGCCCGCTCTTTCCAATATATCCTGCTATATTGAATGCCGCAGTATGTAATAGCGATTTTTGGATTAATCCTTGGTCAGATGTAAATGACGTCCACCAATACTCAACAATCTTTTCACCAATTTTTATGCCTACAGTGTCACCTAATTTTCTAGAAGCCAAAGGAACTGCTGCAATAGCTAGTTCTAGGCTGTTAAAAGTGCCTCTGTACTGAAGTTCTGACTTTTCAGCAAGGTTTTTTATGTTATTATAAACCTCCCCACCGCTAACAGCTTCTGTGTTTCCTTCTTCTACCCTTCCCTCTACTGACAACGTAGGCATCTTCACCCCGCTCGCAATTGACCATACGCCATTCTCTTTACGCAATAAAGTGTAATACCCCTCACGCACTACTACACCGTCGTAAGTACCCGCTGTTTGAGCGTAATAAACTCCGTCCGAAACGCTACCCGTTGTTGATGGCGTTACCGTACCTACTACGTCACCTTTATAGTAGTATTCTAACTCACTGAATCTCTTCGTGCCGTCCCCTATTTTAAAATTGTATTTGTCCGACACAAACGCCTGCTCGCCTGCTAAGATGATTAAGTCAGTGCTTAACCAATTAGCCTCAGTGTCAACCTTCTGTTGGACCCTTGCCTCAATTATTTTCTTTGCCATCGCTTATATTTACTTCTATGTTATCAATATTATTATCTGTTAATTCTATAAAAACCCCGCTAGTTTGGTTAGTTTCCGAGTTGTATTGCATTGACAAAGGTACGAAATTTATACCTCTTAGTTCAATGATTTGGTATGGTTTCATCTCACCTAAGTACGTTGCACTTAACACGCGTCTTGGTCGTGCGTTTAGTCGTAAAAAATCACGTCCGTAATGCTCTGTTAATGTTGCTG
>JAGHSJ010000354.1 GCA_018065935.1 Candidatus Kurthia equi | reverse complement strand
CCATTATTCTACTAATAAGATTATTAAAAGAAGACTAGTCAACGATAATATTGGATTGAATGTATTTCTTTAAGAAATCGTCGTTAGCATTTATTGATAAATATAATATTCGGTTTATTAGCCCATTCAATCTTTGAAGTACAGTTTTTTTAAAATGAAGGCAGTGAGTGTATCGAGAACACTATAGAAATTGCACAATATCATTTTGATACATTAGAAGAAGCTGACTACTTTTTTAATAGCTTCTCAAATGATTACCAAAAACTTCATTTCCTACTAAATAAACATCTTCCTATTAAACACACATCATAGTATTACAAACTTAATCTGTGGTATTAACTATATAAATGCTGTTCAAATAAGCATTGGTCATTGCTGTCGTTACCAAACGCGAAAATATCATCGACCGTTAATTTTCGCTCTTATTACGTTGTTACGTTAACAGTTTATGCTTATTGCATAGATTACTTGTTGCTACAGTTCCTTTGAATGATCACCGAAGTAATCAAATAGCTGTCCTTTCTTTGCCTTCCAATTCCACAAGTGTGCGATATATCCTAAAAAACATACAATTTCCTCGGACAAAAAGCCCACCTCATCATTCCACTCCTTTTACTCACTACTTTGATGGGTAATTTTTTTCTCGTTAACTTATTAGACTTTAAGTTTTGCTGACGAGAAACCTTTTACAAATTCTACAATCGACATGCTCACTTTAGTATAATTACAATATTATGGCAATTATCTAATTTATTGGGAGGCAGCTATGATTATTAAAGAAGTATTTTACAAAGGGAAAACATTAATACCAGAACTAAAGCTCAAGCCTGAAATACATGAAATCATCGGCATTCAAACGGATGTGCTAAGAAAGCAATCCTTATTAGCCGAATTAAAAATGCAAGACTATATTTATATTTCAAATGCAAATACAGGTGAATATGAACGTCATACAGTTAAAGAGCTTTTAAAATTTTTAGCTACTATTACCGGGAGTTTACATAAGATTGATTTTTTGATTGAAAAGTTTGGACTAACGGATATACAACACACGAGAATTAAACATATTCCTTATTCAAAGCAAATCTTTATTAAGCAATTACGTGTTTACTTTGCACAGCAACCGACAATCGTTCTAGAAGAACCTTATTTTTATCTTGATGAATCGGATCGAAAAATTTTCAGTAGAATTTTAGACGAACTTTCTTCAACGAAAAGATTAGTTATTTTAGCTTCTAATTTAGAAGATGCCTTAATTTCTTGTCATAAAATCTATCGATTGGATGAGCAAGGTTTAAAGCAATTAGATATTGCAGATTCAGAAGATCAAGAAGAAGCTATAGAAGAACCTCAACCATTTAAATTAGAAAAAATTTCAACGAGGAAAAACGAAAAAACTATCCTTTTTGATCCACCTGAAATTGATTATGTCGAGAGTGTTGAAGGGACAATATTGGTTCATGTAGGTGGGGAAAATTATTCGTGTGCATTGACTTTAACCGAGCTTGAAAAAAGATTAAAATCATACGGTTTCTTTAGATGTCATCGTTCCTATATTGTAAATCTCCAAAAGGTACGAGAAATTATTACATGGACGAAAAATAGTTATAGTTTACGATTAAATATAGGGAAAGATTCAGTTGTACCTTTATCGAGAGCGAAACTACAAGATTTACGAGACCTATTGAATATTTAATTTCCTAGGAAATAATTCGACAACTTGAACCTCCATTCGGTACAGTTCAACGGAAAATAGGTACAATTCAACGGAAAACAGCAGTCTTTGTTTATTTCTTCTTTTACACTCAGTGTAACAACTTGAAGGAGTGATGAAGATGAACGTGATTTCTGTTCAAAATATTAAAAAGCGCTTCGATAAAAAAGAGGCGTTATCGAATGTTTCTTTTACAATTCCAAAGGGTGAGATTTTTGGCTTTCTTGGTCCTAGTGGCTCAGGAAAAACGACACTCATTAAAATTTTGACAGCTCAACTAGAACAAACAGTAGGGCAAGCAACGGTACTTGGTTCACCAGCCAAACAAATGCAGACTGCCAAACAAAAAAACCGCTTCGGTATTTTAACAGATAATAGTGGCTTATATGATCGTTTAACGATTGAGGAAAATCTAGAAGTTTTCCGTCAATTGTATGAACTCCCAAAAAGTTCAGTCGATAAGGTATTGAACTTTGTAAATTTAAAAGAAGATCGAAAAAAACGTGTCAATCAACTATCTAAAGGAATGCGACAACGCGTGACACTTGCATGTGCAATTATCCATGAACCAGAATTGCTATTTTTAGATGAGCCGACCTCTGCGCTAGATCCTATGAATACGGCGCATATTTACAAAGGCTTACGTTATTTAAATGATCGTGGTACAACAATTTTTTTAACGACTCATGATATGACAGAAGCCGAAACACTTTGTGACAGAGTCGCGATTTTGCACAAAGGTGAAATTCAAGCAATTGGAGCACCACAAGAGTTAAAAAAACAGTATCGAGATGGTGTGATTCATGTGGAATTGAAAGATGGAAAAATTCATGAATTATCGATGGATGAACGGTCAGGAACTCAAATTTCACATTGGCTCGCAACAAATCAGCTCGACTCCATTAAGACAAGTGAACCAAGCTTAGGGGATATATTTATGAAGCTAACAGGGAGTGAATTATCATGAACATTTCATACAAAAGAATTCAAGCAATTTTTTTAAAGGACTATAAGGAATTTTCAAGAAACTATGCGATTTCCATCATATTATTTTTCCCGATATTATTTGCCTTACTTTATCGCAGTGATGATCCTACACAAACTTTTATGACAGCATTCGTACTTAATTTTTCATTTGCCATGTTAACAAGCTTTGTTCAGGCATGTCTAATTGCTGAGGAAAAGGAAAAAAATACCCTACGTTCTTTAATGATGACACCCGCTAGTATTTTTGATGTGCTTTTAGGAAAAAGTGCTTTAGTTTTTGTATTATCGGCTTTTATTCTTGCTGTCACTGTCTATATTTTGGGCTATACGCCTGACAATTATGCTGTATTTATTGTAGCTGTTATATTATCGATTATTTTGTACACTGCATTAGGTACAATTTGCGGGCTGTTTTCAAAATCAGTCATGGAAGCTTCTTTAGCCGTATTCCCTGTATTGATCATCTTTACTGCGAGTCAATTTGGAATTATGTTTGAAGACCGTTTTCCATTCTTAGCTATTTTAGAATATTTCCCGAGTGCGCAATTAGCGAATTTACTTGACCTCATGCAGACAAATTATAAACTTTCCGATACGTTTGAAAGCTTAGGCATTATGCTTATTTGGACAATTGCTGTAACAATCATTTCCGTTATCCTTTATAAAAAGCGCTTGATGGACTAATCATTTCTCTAAAAATATCAGGCACATGAGTAAAATAGTTTCTCATGTGCCTGATATTTTATTTATTAAATTTGTCCATTTCCTTTATGAAAAGTTATGCCCTCATTCATTTTTGAATGCATGCTTCTTTGATTTTGTGGAGTCTATGCGTTTCTCTGCCCGTGGAAATCATGTTTTTTAAACTTGAATACTACTTTTGAATAGATTGACTTAATCTAGAGCGATGGTTATAATTTGGGTCCGACAATAGTCTGATATTTCCAATAAATCAATTCGTAAATTGAGGTGATGAAAATGGTTTTACCTATTTTAGAAACTGAGCGACTGCGATTACGTGAGCTTCATATTTTAGATGCAAAGGCGATGTTTGAATATGCTTCGAAGGATGAGGTCACAAAATATGTACTTTGGGATACACACACCTCGCTTCGCCAAACAAAACAATTTTTAAAACTCATGAATAAAAAATACCTAGAGGGCTATTTAGCTTGGGCTATTACGCTAAAAGAATCGGGTACATTTGTTGGTACGATTGATTTTGTAACTTTAGATAGGACAGCTCGCATTGCTGAAATTGGCTATACGATATCGGATAACTATTGGGGCAAAGGCATTGTGAGCGAGGCTACACAGGAACTAATTAATTTTGGCTTTAAGGAATTACATTTAGAACGCATTTACGCGCGCTGCTTTGCAGAAAATATCGGCTCTGAGCGCGTAATGCAAAAAGTAGGAATGACCTATGAAGGAACACTACGTAAAGGAATCTTTGCAAAAGGCGCGTATCATGATTTGAAAATTTATGCG
>JAGHSJ010000363.1 GCA_018065935.1 Candidatus Kurthia equi | reverse complement strand
GCTTTTTAAAACTTAATGCAAAGTCGGAAGAACCGATTTTTATGCTTATTTTAAGCATGAGAATCGGTTCTTTTTTGTTTATAAGGGCAGAATTATTTGACTTCATACAATTGTTCTAACATTTATTATGTGACCAATTGAAAATGTATAGCAAGGGGAAGAAAGGTGAGTTCCTATAAGTTAATTCAAAATAAATATACTCGTTGCCCAAAGTGCACTATGCAATTGAAGCTGTTGTTGAATGAAGTACATAATGCGGTTTCATTTTTCATTTGTTTTTCATGTGAATATGTTGGTGAAATTAGTCAAGGCGAAGTTCGCTTAATGATAGAACAATACTAGGAGGAGGGTCTTACCTAGTTCCTTTATATTTGTTGCAAGTTATTATGTTTTTGGCATGCTTATTTCATTTGGTTTTAATATTCATTTTGTAAAAAAGAAAAAATGGAATTAAACTTTAAGGTGCTGATAATTATTCTTACATAACGAACAGTAATATTTGGTGAAGTGAATGAAATTACATTTAAAGATGCTGCAAAGATTTCAGAATTTGCGAAATATGAAGTAGGGTTGCTTGAACATTTAGATATTATTCACGGAACAGATAAGAGGACATTTGAGCCACAAAGCTACTTAATACGCGCTCAAATGGCAAATATGCTTACGGGTACATTAAAAATAACAGGCGATATGTAGTTTATAGATCGGGTCACTTTTAGGGGGCTCGATTTTTTTGTGGTTAGGTACAATGCGAAAAATCAGAACCCTTACAAATATGATTGTACAGTCTACATATAACTTGAATGTTTCAAAGAATTCAAATGCGTATTTATTTGTTCAATACAATATCCCGTAGAACATGACGATTGTATTTATGGATAGTCCAATTTAGTGAATTCATTGTTGTTTCAATTTCAGGCATGTACTTTCTGGATTCTTCATAATAAGGTATCGTTAGTCTCTTTAATAGTTCACCAAAAGAATGACGATCGACTTTGCTTTCCTCTTGCAAAGCTATTAACATGGCGATTTGATTTCTTCCTAAAGATTCATTGTCAATAGGCATAGTAACAACATATCCTTTTTCCTCCACGGAGTACGAACAGTCCTCCTGATTATGAATGATCCTCAACCCTTTAATTGTGGTTTCTATTCCAATTTCACCAATTTCAGCGTCTTCAAAATACTCAATCGCAGGAAACTCATTTACATGAATTTTCTTGCCACATGAATCACAAATGAATTCTTTTAATGGAATGAGCGAGTTCGCATGAATTTCTTTATCTAATTCCTCAAATACTTTTTGCCTTACTTCTTGAAGAATTTCTTTGTCTGCTAGAATCGACGGGTTAATGATTGTTCTTTGTTCCTTATGGCCGGCCTCTTGAAAAGCACCTTCAATGTTGATAGAGCGTTTTCCTAAAGGATTATTCGTATACATAATTCTTTCTGATACCCATTCCTTTGTCCATAATTTCATTTCTACAAAAACAGGACAGGTTTCATTATTATTAGAATCTATAGCGTAATATTCAAATTCTGGTGTGACAATTAATGTTTCATACATAATTTAATTCACTCCTTAGCTTATTCTTTAATTGATTATAATTCTTTTTAAAAGCGCTGCACAAGCTACTGAAAATCCTTCACTTTTTCCACTCTATACATATCTACATAAAGGGAATATTAAGTCATTTTATCAACTATTATCAAAAGTAGGTTTAGTACTTATCATAATTGGGGGTATAGAATAATACATTCTAGTACACAATTAAATCACATTCCACTGTGATTTGTACGAAAATAATGGTATAATAGGGAGGGATATAAGTGGATAAAAAGAGGGAGTTGAAGAAAATGAGTGTAGAGATGCTGGAAAGAGTAGAAAAAGTAAAATCGTTCGAATTACCTGAACGTCTGAGTGTAACGAAACTTGCTCGCTCTAGCGAGTGGCGAAGTTCTCTCCAAGAAAAAGAAATCCTAGAAATTTTAGATCGTACTGAAACTATCGGCATCATGCTGTCATTAGAAGCTTTTGAAGGTATTCAAATGTACATTAAAGAGCTTGAAGCAGAAATCGAATTAATGGAGCACGAAAAGGAAATCCTTCAAGTTCAAACAATCGTTGAATCCCGTAAAGATTACACAAATTATCTTTCCGGTAAAGAATTAGAGGATGCTGCATTACAATTACTAGACGAAGGTACTGCACAAGTACGAGGTATACTGAATGATGACAGTAATAACTAAAGAAGAAAAAATTAAAGCGATTAGGGCAATTGCAAGTATTGATAAGATTAAAATTGATCCACATATTTTAGTTGTGGATATAAATATTCTTGCTGAAGTTTATAGCGAATCGGAAACCTTTCAAAAAGCTGTTTCTCAATTATGCCATCATTTATACTTGTTGGTTATTGGAAAGGTAGATACTTCTGATTTAGGCTATAACCTTAAAGAATGGGATTCTTGCCATTTTCAAAGCAAACGTGAGAAAGGTCAAAAGGCTGATATGCGAATTATTTACAGAAAAGAAAACGACTATATTATTGTAGCCGGTTTTGGAAATAGATTTATACCAACTGAAATTTATAAGAGAATTGCTAACAGAATGAAAGAATAGCGGAAAATTGATTCCAGCTATTCTTTTTATATAATCAGAAAATTTAGAAATATAATTGACGAAAAAAACGTTATCATATATATTAATTGTAGTTGTATAAATTACAAATAAAGGGAGAGATGGAAAATATGTTAAAATTAAGAGGGTTGGCGGCAATGATGCTTGTTGGACTTATGTTTTTTGCATCTACTAGTTCAACTAATGCCGCAGAATTTGTTCAAAGTGAGAAATTTCAAACTAATATTATTGAAGAAGTAAATCTATCTTTAGCAGGAGATGAGTATCTAGATGACTCAATCACTCCCTTCGGTTTCTATCTTCATAAGGACGTAGATGTCCCTTCCGCTCAAACTTATGCAACTTACAACGATGTACCAATAACGTATTATTATGAATCATACTCTGGAGGATATTGGTATAAGGGTCGTATAAATCTTTACAAATCGGAACAACTTACAAATGGCACTTGGAGAGGATATTACAGGGGAACAGTTTCTGCTTGGGTTGAATAAATTATCAAAGTTAAATTTACTTCAAGCTCACCTATTTGGTGGGCTTGTTTTATTTATGGAGAACGATAGATACCTAAAATCGACATTCTTATCTACTATTTCAAACGAATTACATATTTTATTAAGGTTAGATTCGGATATAAGCCTATTGGAAAATATTTTTTACAATTTTTAAGCACTGATCAGTTTTTAGGTAAGATTATTTTTTAAAATTATTTTATATAGAATGTCACCAAATGGTATCTTCATGTGTGTTATAAGTGAAAGGAGTTGATGGATGTTGCAACAATTAGTTTGGTCGAACGAACTAGATATAGAACGAATTGTTGATAAATATGGAAATATGCTTTTTAGAATGTGTCTTGTTATTCTATGCAATGAGAATGATGCAGAGGATGTGGTCCAAGACACTTTTATTACCTATCTAACTAAATCTACAACATTTAACGATTCAGAACATGAGAAAGCATGGTTGATTACTATTGCTACAAATCGCTGCAAGAATATGAGAAGGTACAATATTGTTCGTAAACATATGGATATCAATGATTTGCAACTATATTGTAAGGATGATGAAAACTATGGTTTAATCGAACATCTTATGAGATTGGCAAATAAACATAAGATTGTATTGTTACTTTATTATGTAGAGGGCTATAAAGTAGATGAAATAGCAAAAATACTTGCCATTACTACAGCAGCGGTAAAAAAGCGATTGCAACGAGGAAGAGAACTTATTCGTGAAAGATATCGAAAGGAGAATGAATATGGACTTTGAAAAGATCAAAATTGCAGTTAAATCTATTGATATGTCAAAAGCTATGGAAGACCGCGTCAAAGAGAATTGCAATATTCTAGAAAAGAAAAAATCGGGACAAGTACACTATAAAAGGTGGATTTCGGTTGCATGTGTATTCGGCATCTTATTGTCAATTATAATAGGCATTCCATTTATAAATAAGAATGGAGAGTTCCAAGTTGCAAATTTTGCAATCACAGCTTATGCATTGAGTGATGATGGGACTCAGCCTAATACCAAACTTTCATCAGATAAAGCTACTTTTGAATTATCAACTGAAGCTAGAGGTAGTACAACTGATATAACTGGTGATGTGGGGAATTTAATTTTTACAAAGCTTATGCTAAATGTAAGTGGAAAACATATCGATTCAATCACTTATACCATTAGCAAAGGCAAGTTTATAGAGGATGTTACACTTACAGCTAAAGAATATGCAGACAAAGACTGGTTATTATCAGAAAAGATATTTAGGATTGGAAGTTCGCCTAGTTCAGATATATACAATGGTACAAAGGAAATTGGAGATATCTATACAGTTAAGTATAATGAACAGGATAAATATAAATATTCGATTGCAATTCCTCATGATGGAAATTTGGTAATAGATGACGATATAATAATCAAAGTAATGTTAAAATATACAGATGGAAACTCTGAACAACAAGATATTGTTGTAACTCAAGAATCAGATTCTATTTCATTAAAGCTTAATTAAAATAATTGAGATGATAATGTTACTGTACAAAGAACTAAGTTAACTGGAGATAAGAAGAACTAGCAGAAAAATCGCCAAATATCCTTTCAAACTTCTATGTTTGGAAAGGTTTAGGCTCTTAGTTATATTTTTTAACTAGGCTAGATCCTGGATATTTGATTTACTTTTTTTAAGTGCATAAATCCATTGTAAAACTTTATTTGTACATGCTATTACAGCTACTTTAAAGGGCTTTCTTCACGTTTGTACAATCATAAGTGAAGTTAACTAGCGGAGTGCTTTAGTTGAATATTCGGTTTCCGAAATGATCAATCTTTATTACAAAAAGCCCTATACAGTTATGAAAAATAGCCCCTATTTTGATCAATATTTGTTCAAAATAGGGGCTATGATTTTCTATAAGAATCATCATTTATAGCAGTGTTTTAATCAATCTTTATTCCAAGTCAACATTATTTCAACTAAAGATGTTTGATTTAGTACAAACAATGCAACAGATTTATTTTACTAAGTCAGGTGATAAAATTATCAGCAATAAAATTCAGAGAGGTGCAAAATCTCCGATCAGTGACCTGTTTGAAGAAGAATTCACTAAATTCTTAAGCACAGTATTAGATGACAAATATTCATTTATTATTGATTTCCCTCTTTCTAAATACGACAAAGAAACTAATATTTTGGAACGTTATCTAGTTGCACTAAAGTACCTGTTAAAACAATAAGAAAAAACTTCTTTCTACCTTATGGGACTGTATTACTAATAACCGTTACAAAACCGTTCATCGAGGCTCTATCGATTAATAGAAGAGTGGATAATCTTGCGCTATCACTATATAAATACCAAACATTTCCAGTAACCTCGTGGACCAGAACATCGGCGGGCTCCGATTGAATTGAATAATAAATATCAAACTGCTTAATACTATTCCCACTTTGGTCTAAAAAATCATATTGCGCACTTTTTTCATAGTCCCAGGCCTCTACTACTGGAATGCGATGAATATCCCATGTCAAATAAGTAGGAGCTTCAACTTGACTTCCATTATTTTTTATAAAGTTATTATAAATAGCTTCGTTATAACCATTTCCAGTGATTTGCTGTACTACCCCGCCCAATGTCATGTGATATTCATATTGCAATGCTTTTACTATTACACCATCTATAACCAATGGCTTTGTATCAACCGTAACTGTACCGTTTTTGTAATTGACATTGCTGCCAAATGTTTCGGCAATAAAACGCATCGGAACAAAAGTACGATTATTTTTCATGTATGGCTTTACATCAAGAAGCTCCGCTTTACCGTTTTTCACCACTTTATTGCTATTAAGTTTTAAGATTACTTTCATATCATTTTTAGTAAGCGTGACTTGCGAATCTGACCATTTGACGTTGGCTCCTAGATTTTCACTAATGACACGTAATGGCACCATTGTACGGTTACTCTTACTTTCAGGATTCACATCGGATACAATCGTAACACCGTCAATTTTTATTTGAGTCGTCGCTGCATAAGTAGGTGAGGATGTAATGATTAGAATCAACACAAGGAAAATTCCTGAGAACACATTTTTCATTTTTAGATAACTCCTTTTTAAAGTTAATACAATAAAAGTTTATGAAATTCCTTCATTTTTTGATAACTCCTTTTTAAAGTTAATTCAATAAAAGTTTATGAAATTCCTTCATTTTTGGTATCACCATTTAATTCCACCGGTAGCCTTTAATCGAGAGATGTGACTATCCTCCGTTTAAACTAGAAAATATCGCACAACTAATCTGCTCTGTTATTTGAATAAAACACCTTCCATAAGAGGTTTCGGGTGTTTTAAACATTACTTACAAAAAAAGTTTTTTTGAAAATATTTCAACTTTGGTTGTTAATTTTGCAGTTCAAAACACTTTATATAGCATAAGCCAAATTGATTTGAAAAAATGAGAACTTTCTCAAGGCGGCTGAGGTATAGTTCCCACGTTAGCTGCTGAGGGATACAGTCAGTCCAACGTGGTATCCCGAACTAACCTAATAAACACTATTAACTAGTGCAAGTAACATCAAACTTTAATCTATTTAAAAAATTCTGGAAGAACTTCAAGCGTCACACAAATAACTGAGTCGTCAATTTTAATAAAATAACGGTTATTAATAAAGCTGCAATAAAAAACGATATGAGGGGAAGTAATATACTATGGGAACTAAAGATGAATATGCAAAGCTTGTAAAAATCAAAACTGATAATTTTAGTGACAGAGGATTCAAAGCAACATTAACATTACCAAGCAGTAAAACATTGACAGGAACATTTGATTATATAAATTTTTATTGTGGTATTGAAAGTTATGAATGCGGTATTTCCTGCAAAGATCAAAATGCTTGGAAAGAGAATGGCGTATTAAAATGGCGTATTTTTGCGAATGGGGAAAATGATTCAACATATCCTGTTTCACAGTTATTTGCTGACGGTGCTACTGTTACAATTTCACTGGAGAAAAACGCACAGAACTTAGTAGAATTCAGAGTAAATGGTTCTCTTGTGAGAACTTTCAAGACCCCACTCACAACCCTTACGAACTCTGCACGTTTAGTCTTCGCTTCTTATCAAGCATCAGGATACACTCCACCACTAAAAACATGGGGTGTTAAACATAATCAAGTAAGAGGTTATGAAATGAAATATAAAAATAGCTCCAATAATTGGGTTCCCTTTACATCAGGTAATAAAGTAGCGACCGAGGAATGGCCATTAGGGGTAGCAACCCCTGACGGAAAAGTGTACACTGTAGATAAGACATATATTGGCAATGCCGACGTGTATGCATCTTTAAAATAAAAAATTCAGTATTGAATTGGTTATTAAGTAGGTCCCACAAAGTCTTTTGTGGAATCTACTTTTTTTTACAGTAATTTCACTTTTCATTTACCAGTTCTACAACCGTGAACAACCATTAATACTTCATAAAGTGTTAGCACCGATTTTTCATGTCTATTTGACGTGGGAAATCGGTGCTTTTTCTGTTTTGAAAAAAAGGAGGCGTTAAGACGAAAATTAGAAAGAGATAATTCATTAAATGGTAACGATGGAGGGATAACCGATGATTTTTTTAAAAGCGCGCGGCAGAAACACCATCTTTTAGTGAGCGAGGAATCGAAGCCACTACCGCGTCCAAAATTTGAATTAAATTTGTATAACAATCATTAGTACCGTTAGTGACTGGAATTACCGTAAATTGCATGACATCATGCAGCAATGCAACGAGGCACTACATACACATGTATTATCTTCACGCGATACTGCCTATAAAGCTCTGCAATCCTATTTTAAAACGACAGATGAAGAACGGTTTGTTAGATGTATCAAAATACTTAAACGTCGAATCTAAGCAACTTGAAGCATTACTAACGATGTCAGAAAAGGTACGGTTACAATTAGAACAAAATGCGCGGCGAGGTATCTTTAGTTCAATGTTAAAATAATTTTATAGAATAATAATAAAACAGAAGCACCGATTTTGATGTATTTTAGAAATCAAAATCGGTGCTTATTTTAATTGAATTATATTGACCTTTAAGGAAAAATAAATTGGCCCTTTTAATGAAAGCTTGTTTCATTCGCATAAGATTCCGTTTATTCAAGATAATATAGTAAAAATTTATAATTTTTGTATGTTTAAATACAAATTTTTAAAAAGGTTGTTAAATAAAATAATTAGTCACCTTTAATATAAAAATAGAAAGAGTTTAGGAGGTGATTATTTTGGAACAAATGGTACAAGCAGTTTCGACGGTAGGTTTTCCTATTGTTGCGTTTCTACTGATATTTTGGAAATTTGATAAGTCGCTTGGGCTTCTTGCTGAAGCAGTAAATAATAATACACAAGCAGTTCAATTACTTCTTCAAAAAGAAAATAAGAAGAATTAAATATTCATTTTCTATAGAATAGGTCCAACTGAAACTCACTAAACTAAAAAGGAACTTATTATAAATGAAAAAGCCATTAACCATTAATTCGCACTGACCTAATAAAATGAGACAAATAAAAACACCTTTCGTTGAAGAATTGGGTATCGATTACCCTATACTTATTAACGGAGGTGTTTTTCTATGGGCACAAGAGTGAGCTATCCAGTAGAAGTAAAAATGCAGGCCATTGAAATGCGATTAAAAGGAGTACCTGTAAAGCAAGTATTAGAGGAATTAAATATTTTAAATAATAGTCAGTTAAAAACATGGATGAAATGGTATCGAAATGGAGAATTACATCGTTTAGAACAGCCAGTTGGTAAGCAATATACCTTCAGTAAGGGACCAGAATACGACAGTGATACATCTAAATTACAAGTTGAAAATCTTTATTTGAAGCAGCAGATTGAAGTGTTAAAAAAGTACAAGGAATTGGAAAGGAAGTGGTACCAACAGTAGATGTGCAGCTAGTGAAAGAGTTCATGGGAATTAGGTCGGTAAGTGAGGTTTGCCAGCAGTTAGGCGTAGCGCGCGCATCTTATTATCGTTGGAGAAAAAATAGTGAAGATCGAACAGAAAAAGAAATACGAAATCAAAAAATTGGTGAACTGTGTAAACTTCATAAGTATCGGTATGGTTACCGTAAAATCACACTCAAATTTTTGAACAGCTAATTTGCGAAAAAACTGTGCAACGTATTATGCAAAAGAATGGTTGGCAATGTCGAGTAAAGGTAAAGAAACGTAAGCGTACTGGACTGCCTACTCATGTTGCTGCCAATATAATCGCCCGCAATTTTACGGCAAGCAAACCACTCGAAAAATTAGTTACCGATATTACTTATTTGCCATTCGGCCAATCGATGATGTATCTTTCGAGTATTCTTGATTTATATAATGGTGAAATTATCGCGAGAACGATTGGTTTTAAACAAGATGTAGCATTTGTGCTACATACGTTAAATCAACTCCCAGAGCTTCCCGAAGGGTGTATTTTGCATAGCGATCAAGGCTCAGTTTACACACCATATGAATATCAAAGGTCAGTAAAAGAAAAAGGAATTACCATGAGTATGTCTCGCAAAGGCACACCCGTTGATAATTCCCCGATTGAAGCGTTTCATTCCACTCTAAAGTCTGAAACGTTCTACCTCGATAATATTTACCGTACAACAAATGCGTGTGTGATAAATATTGTCGAAGACTATGTTAATTATTATAACAATATCTGAATTCAAACGAAACTAAACAGCCAGTCACCGGTAAATTACCGACAACTGGCTGGATAATAGGGTGTTTTTTAGGGTCTCAAAAACGTAGGGCAGTGCCAATTAATGGTTAATGGCTTTTTCATATTGATACTAAAGATTGTAAAAGTTATTTACTAACAATTTACTATATTGGCATTGTGAGACTTTTTTCGGCGCAATTTTTTTGATATTACTCATAGGACATTTTGAATTCAGGAAAAAAAGCTTTAGTTGAAGGTCATTTTTAAGAAGCTTGTTTTAAAAAACCTTCATTTTGGATATTTTGTGCCATTTGTACAAATACATTCATCATAACATCTCCTATAAGCCGATAAAATCGAGCTCTTATTTTTCGGAATTATCCCCTTGCGAATATAAGAAAAGGCTATTCGCTTCTTTAAATTTTACCTTTTTTAATGTATTTAGCGATAGTTCATATAAATGTTGTTTTAAATCATCTCTTAGCTCGGGTTTCGTTTGGTATAAAGAATACAAAATAATCGGTTCAATTCTATTAATTACTTGTTGAACTTCCTTGTCTGTAAAGTCTCCTAATGATTTCACAATAATCACCCTCACTTTTCTTGAATTTATTGCAAAACATCGTGCATTTTTTGTAATGCTTTTTTCCGAGTTTTGGCTATTGCTTGTTGGGAAACGTTAAACTCTTTTGCAATCATCGGGTCACTCCAATTTAATACGTAATAATAGAAGAGAATATCCTTTTGGCGATTAGTTAATGTAAGAACAGCATCAATAAGTACGTTATCTGAAAGCACTTCCTCAATACTTGTTTCTAACTTTGTTTGGAAAAGTTTATCGGCATGTGGATCTTCAATCATATCGATTAATTGAGTATTTTCTTCTTTATTTGCATTTAAAATAGCGGGTTGTTTAGCTTCAAATTCTCTACGCTTTTTATCAAACCGGCGTGATTCAAAATAAATTAATTTTTTTAAATAGCTAACTGCGAAAACCTGTTTAGCGTGAGTAGCAAATGCAATTTCAAGGTTTTCTTTATTGGCTAAAGAAGAATTATTAATATACGTTAAATAAAGCACTTCGTTTTCGCTAGTTTCAATAAATGATTGAAATATCGGACTGTTAATAATATTTGCGTTTAGTCTATACATGCAACGCTGACCCCCTAAAAAAAATGTGATTACAATTTTTCCATTTTCAAGGAAGAAGATATAACTCTATTTTACAACAAAAACAGGAATGTATGTTCTGTTTTTGCGTAAATAAAAAGCGAACACTATAAACTAAAACAAATAGAGTTACGCTGTTGAAATTATACC
>JAGHSJ010000135.1 GCA_018065935.1 Candidatus Kurthia equi | reverse complement strand
AATATAGCGTAGCTTAAGGAGTATAAAATGAAATTCAAAACAATTACAGCAAGAATCCTCTTTTCATTTTCAGGAATTATTATTCTAATAGCAGGTTTTATGATTTATAACTATGTAATGAATAATAAGGTTGAGGATAAATCACAAGAACTTATTCATACCCAATTAGAAATGGTTTTAGCTAGTCAAAAAGTTGCTTCCTCCATTACAGTGCGCTCGGCTGCAACTACCAATTATATAACCACAGGAGATCTTACATACTTAGATATATTCAAAGAGTATTCTGAAATAGCCGATGAACAAAACAAATATTTAAATAAGTTAGATCCAGCAAGCGCTGATGAACGTCAAGCAGTCAGTGAGCAAGCGGTGAATTGGCGAGAAAAATTTAAAAAAATGTTTTTGATGTGCATGATGCAGGAAATGATAAGTTAGCTCTTCAAAACTTAAAAGAATTAAACATAGAAGCTACTGATATCCGAACTGCATACGATGCTTTAGCAAATGAAAGCTCAGAAAAGATAAAAGAATTAGGTAGTAGCGTGATTGATTCTTCATCTATAACGAAAAATATCGGTTTAGTTGTTGGTTTCCTTATCATAATTAGTGCCTTTCTTATCGGTTTTTTATCTGCACGTTCGACATCTAGACCGATTCAACTTGTAGCTAAAAGAATGGTTGATATTTCAAATGGTGATTTAACAGGAAAAGATTTACACACAAATCGTAAAGATGAATTTAGTACGCTAATTCATGCAGTAAATGACATGACGAATCAAGTAAGGTCTATTTTACGTTCCATTCATACAGTTTCTGAAACCGTAGCAAGTAATAGTGAGGAACTTTCACAATCTGCTTCAGAAGTAAAACAAGGTACAAATCAAATAGCACATACGATGCAAGAACTTTCTAATGGGATGGAAATGCAAACAACTCACACAAATGAGTTAGCCAATATAGTAAATGAATTTAAAGAGGATGTTACTGAAGTTTCTAAAGCCGGTTCATTACTAACGACGAATTCGGATAATGTACATTCATTAACAGTAACCGGGAAAAATTTAATGGAAAAATCCTCTCATCAAATGAATGAAATTAATCAAATTATGCAACAATCTGTATCAAAGGTCGAAGGATTACAACGTCAATCGCAAGAAATCACACAGCTAGTGAAGGTAATAGAAGAAATTGCTAATCAAACGAATTTGCTGGCACTTAATGCTGCTATTGAAGCCGCTAGAGCTGGTGAACATGGGAAAGGATTCTCGGTTGTAGCTGATGAAGTACGTAAATTAGCTGAACAAGTGCAACTTTCTATAACTAATATTTCCTCAATTGTCGAAGGAATTCAAAAAGAAATATCAAATGTAACGACCACTCTACAACAAGGCTATACTGAAGTACAAAGAGGAACTTCGCAAATTCATGAAACAAATGAAACCTTTGATGATATATCTCATGCTGTGGAAACAATGCAACAAAATAATGGAAAAATAGCTTTAACAATTAAAGGTTTTGAAGTCAACACAACCAAAATTAATGAATCGATTCAAGAAGTAGCTTCTTTATCGCAGGAAGTAACAGCTGCTGTGCATGAAACTACTTCAACAGTTGAACAGACTGCAAGTATTACGGAAGAAATGGCTAATAGTAATGAACAATTAGCGCAATCTGCTGAGCACTTAAATGGTGAAATTAATCATTTTAAAATTTAATGAATAGAAAAGAAGTTGGAAAATAACAAACTTCCTGAGAATAAGAAAAGCAGAACTCGCATTAAATAATCGCGAGTTCTGCTTTTTGGTTCCATCTTTAAAAGAGAGAAGATGATTTTTTTACCAGCCTCTTTTTTATTTTTATACTATTAGTGCCACATGTTTTAACTAGTTGCTATAGAAACCATTCACTCAAGTTACTTGTTATTCAACTAGATTTAATAAATCAGCTGGTTCTTTTAAAATATAGTCCGCTGCTTCAAATTCTTCTGTTTTTTTTGCTCCCCAAAAAGCGAGTGCAAATTTCATACCTGCTGCATGTGCGCTTTGCATATCATAGATAGAATCACCTATATAAATTGCTTGGTTTGCTGTTAGATTTAAATGTTCCAATGACGTTAATAAAGGCTTTGGATGCGGTTTGTGTTCATCTGTATCATCTGCATCTATCATATCCACAAATAGATGATTCAATTGAAATGGAGCAAATTCATCTTTCATCGATTCCTTTGTCTTTGAAGTGACAATAGCCAGTTTTATGCCCTTCTTTTTTAATTTATCTAATGTTTCATACATTCCTTCAAATACATTGACATCCTGAAAAAAATCTAATACCGCATTGGACCAGATTTGATGGAGTTCATCGACAGGTTCTAGATTCATCATTCGAAGTGCGTCTTTACCAGGTATACCTAAAATAAATTTAATTTCGTCATGTGTAACTAGTTGCTGTTTTTCCTCATGCAGTGTGCGCTGTAATGAATTAAGCATAGCTAATTCTGTATCAATTATAGTTCCATCTACATCAAAAATAATCGCTTCAAACATTATATCCCTCCACAATGATAAGTTACACCCCTTATGCAAATTAGCAACTTATCTATTTATGATGATACATATCATAGCCATTTCAAATACTGCCTATGATGTAAATTCGATCAAAAGATGTTTAATCCTCATGTACTTTTGAGCGTTTCATTACTAATAGTATAACTAACGCTAATGTTAGTAAGCCAATAAAAGCTACCGCATACAACCAAATATCATGTGTTGTAAAATTAATTGCCTCAAAAACTGTAGTTGATTCACTTTTATCATCCGTTAATGATGATACCGAATCAATTGATGAACCAACAATGCTATTAATCATAAAATAATTCATTGTCTCCCTATCCCTCGTTTCTAATTCTAAAGTAATCAACTATTGTCCGTAGATATAGCATAGATATTACTTAATATTTTCAAATTATCGAATTCGTTTACCTATATACTTCCTATTGACGATTTTAGTCATAGCAATGTTTCCTATTTACATAAAACAAAAAATTTCGTTTTTTTGTTTTATGTAGGGTATTATAT
>JAGHSJ010000170.1 GCA_018065935.1 Candidatus Kurthia equi | reverse complement strand
ATTTAAAACATATACTTTTTTCATAGTTTACTTAACAAAATGTAAATTTTTACACAAAAAAACTACTATTGCTTGGAGATTGTTCTCCATCAATAGTAGTTTGCTATTTTTAAAGCGTGTAGCGAATAATAACAGAACCTGTTTTTGTTTCGCCATCAATTGTTAATTTTTGTGCATCGGCAACTTCTTTGCGGAAACGGACGGACTTGTTAAATACTTGGCTTGTTTCGTGAAGAAGTTCTACATCAGATAAGTCAATATCCATTTTACCAAATGCTGATGAAACCTCTCCGATTAAAGCAACTTGCGTTGGAATATACAGCTCAATTGTTCCTGCAATTGTATGTGCTTTAATTCGTTCAGCTTGCTGTGATTTCGTTGTTAAAATGACATTCCCATTCACTGATTTCGCTTCTACTGCGCGTAGAGAACCATCGATATAAACTCGACCGTTTATCGTTTCAGCCTCTACTTCTCGTCCTGCTACATCACGAATTTCAATGCTACCATTAGCAGATTCTAATTCTGCTGAATCGAAGGTTAAATCAGATAAATTAATACCGCCATTTTTGGTTTCTACACGAAGTTGATTCACTGATAGGCTGTGCATCGTGAAATTCCCGTTAAATAAATTGGCACGAACCTTCATGTATTCACCTTTTGGAACATAGGCAATAACATCTGTTTTAATCATTTTCGCTGCGTTGTGAATACGCAATGTACCTGCATCAACTAATGCTGTGAATTGTTCCTTCATATCTTCTTCTGAAATATCACGTGAAGAAGTAAACTGTAGCATAGGGGTCGCTGTAATTTCTAAATAAGCTGTCCCATCTGCTGAATCACGAATCGTTAATTGACCATTCGGCATATCGACAGTGATATTTGAGAAATTCGTGTTATCTAACTCTTTTTTCCACTGTACAGCTTTTCCAGTTGGCGACATAGTTGAAAAATCCATGTCTTTTACTTTTGTAACAGTCGATCCTATAAAGTCCATAAAACGTGAACTGAACTTAGCAAAATCTTTTTTCAAATCATCTATAAACTCTTCTTCACGATTTGTATTCGATTGTTGAGAAGCGCCTTTATCCTCTTCTTCAAAACTTTGAGTTGATTCATTTTCAGCTTGATCTTTTGAATCTTTTTCTTTTATTTCTTGCTCTTTTGTAGCCTGATTATTTTCTGCTACAACGGTTGTCTTTGTTGATGTGTCACCGTTTTTTGACTCTTCTTCTAATCGTTCTAATAAACCAATGGCCTGTTGTGCGCTAATGGTGCCGTTCTCAACTAACTGTAAAATTCGCTTACGTTCATCTTTCATTTGCTGATGGCCTCCTTTATGCTTTCCTACCTAGTTATACGAATTAGACTATCAAAAAGTTTCATTTTATTTTTCCGTTGCCTTTTCGATATCCTCTTTCATTCGTTGACGATCACGTTGTAAAACGTTCTTTAAGTATTTCCCTGTATACGATTTTTTAACCTTCACTACGTCCTCCGGTGTACCTGTCGCGACAATTGTTCCACCCTTATCGCCACCTTCAGGACCAAGGTCAATAATATAATCCACTGTTTTAATGACGTCTAAATTATGCTCAATAACAACGACTGTATCGCCGTTGTCTACAAGGCGCTGTAATACTTTTAATAGGCGTGCAATATCATCTACATGTAGACCCGTTGTTGGCTCATCCAAAATATAAATAGATTTACCATTTGAGCGTTTATGCAATTCAGAAGCTAATTTCACACGCTGCGCTTCCCCGCCTGATAAAGTCGTAGCGGATTGGCCCATTTTGACATAACCTAGTCCAACATCCACAATCGTTTGTAGCTTACGTGCAATTTTAGGAATATTAGTGAAAAATGCGAGTGCATCTTCTACTGTCATATCTAATACATCTGCAATGGATTTGTCTTTATATTTCACTTCTAACGTTTCACGGTTGTAGCGCTTCCCATGACAAACTTCACATGGAACATAGACGTCTGGAAGGAAATGCATCTCGATTTTAATAATTCCATCTCCACGACAAGCTTCACAACGTCCACCTTTGACATTAAAGCTGAAACGCCCTTTTTTATATCCTCTAACTTTTGATTCATTGGCAGTTGCATACACATCGCGAATATCATCAAATACACCTGTATAGGTTGCTGGGTTTGAACGCGGTGTACGTCCAATTGGTGATTGGTCAATATCGATAATTTTTTCGATTTGCTTAATTCCCTCAACTGATTTCACTGCGCCCGGTTTTATTTTTGCACGATTAATTTCATGTGCTAATGTTTTATATAAAATTTCATTGATTAATGTACTTTTCCCTGAGCCTGAAACACCTGTTACAGCGGTAAAGACACCTAATGGAATATCGACGGAAATATTTTTTAAGTTATTTTCAGATGCCTTATTAATCGTAAGTTTGCGGTTTTCATCTGTTTGTCGACGTTCTACTGGCAATGGAATATACTTTTTGCCGCTTAAATACTGACCTGTTAACGATTCTTTTACGTTCATCACTTCTGCAGGTGTACCCGCTGCGATAATTTCTCCGCCATGTGCACCAGCACCTGGCCCTACATCAATTAAATAATCGGCTGCTAACATTGTATCCTCGTCATGTTCGACGACGATTAAAGTGTTTCCTAAATCACGCATACTTTGTAAGGTTGTAATTAGGCGATCATTGTCGCGTTGATGCAATCCAATAGAGGGTTCATCTAAAATATATAAAACACCTGTTAGACGAGAGCCAATTTGAGTAGCTAAGCGAATACGCTGTGCTTCCCCACCTGATAAAGACCCTGAAGCACGATTTAATGTTAAATAATCCAAGCCCACATTATTTAGGAATGATAAGCGTTCTAAAATTTCACGGAAGATTAACTTGGCTATTTGCATATCCTTTTCACTTAAATGTAAGTTAGCGAAAAAATCATAGCCTTCTTTAATTGAAAACTCCGTCATTTGACCGATATGCTTGCCATCTACTTTTACTGCTAATGTTTCTGGTTTTAGACGGTAGCCTTTACAAGCTGTACAATCGGATTGCGCCATATATTTTTCCATTTGTTCACGTACATAGTCGGATGAAGTATCTCTAAAACGGCGTTCTACATTGCGTAAAACACCTTCAAAAACAATTTTTTGGTCACGTGTTTTACCAAATTCATTTGTGTAAGTGAAGCGGATTTCTTCTGTTCCTGAACCTTTCAGAATAATATCCATCTGTTTTTTAGGCAAATCCTTCACTGGTGTATCCATATCAATTTTATAGTGATCGCATAAAGTTTTAAGTAAGGTCGGATAATACTGTGAACTCGTTGGAACCCACGGAGCAATCGCTCCTTCATTTAATGTTAGTTCATCATGTGGAATAACGAGAGAGACATCTACATCTAATTTAGTCCCTAAACCATCACAGGTTGGGCATGCACCAAATGGATTGTTGAAAGAAAACATTCTTGGCTCTAGCTCGTCTACCGAAAATCCACAGATTGGGCATGCGAAATTCTCACTCAGCAGTAATTCTTCAATGCCCATGACATCTACCATGACGCGCCCTTCACCTAAACGTAGTGCAGCTTCTAATGAATCACTTAAACGCGTTGCTACCCCTTCTTTTAAAATCACACGGTCAATAACTGCTTCTATATTATGCTTTTTATTTTTTTCAAGCTCGATATTATCATCTAAATCACGAATTTCTCCGTCAATTCTTACACGTACATAGCCTTGTTTTTTCAAATCCTCGAGTAATTTGACATGGCTTCCCTTACGCCCTGAAACAATTGGAGCGAGTAATTGAAGCTTTGTACGCTCTGGATATTCTAAAATGCGATCCACCATTTGTTCTACTGTTTGTGATGTAATTTCAATATTGTGGTTTGGACAGAACGGCTTTCCTACACGAGCATAAAATAGGCGTAAATAATCATAGATTTCCGTTACTGTTGCCACTGTCGAACGCGGATTTTTACTCGTTGTTTTTTGATCAATTGAGATAGCAGGTGATAGACCTTCGATTAAATCAACGTCTGGCTTATCCATTTGCCCTAAAAATTGACGGGCATAAGAAGATAGTGATTCCACATAGCGACGTTGCCCTTCCGCATAAATCGTATCAAATGCTAAAGAAGATTTCCCCGAACCTGATAGCCCCGTCATCACAACAAGCTGGTCTCTCGGAATTTCTATATCTATATTTTTTAAATTATTTGCACGTGCACCTTGCACGATAATTGATTTATTTCTCAAAATTCACTCATCCTTCCGCCTTCAGCTCAAGAAGTGTATCACGCAATTCAGCCGCTCGTTCAAAGTCTAATGCAGTGGCCGCTTCCTTCATTTCTGCTTCTAAATTTTGCATTAATTTATTTTTTTCTGCCTTTGTTAATTTCTTCCCTTGTGTCACTTTAGAAACATATTCTTCTGTTTCTTCAGCTGCTTTCGTTGCACGAATAACGTCTCGAATTTCCTTATGAATCGTTTGAGGGACAACGCCATGCTCTTTATTGTACGCAAGTTGAATTGTCCGACGACGTTCGGTTTCTTCAATTGCCTTCGTCATCGAATCCGTCATGCGATCGGCGTACATGACAACACGCCCGTTGGCATTACGAGCCGCTCGGCCTATTGTTTGCACGAGTGCACGTTCTGAACGTAGGAAGCCTTCCTTATCGGCATCTAAAATCGCTACAAGTGACACTTCTGGTATATCTAGTCCTTCTCTTAACAGATTTATCCCGATTAAGACATCATAGACCCCCATACGTAGCTCACGAATAATTTCTATACGCTCCAATGTTTTTATATCAGAATGAAGATAATTTACTTTGATTCCCATTTCTTTTAAGTAATCTGTTAAATCCTCAGACATTTTCTTCGTTAAAGTCGTAATAAGAACGCGCTCATTTACTGCCACATGTGCTTGAATCTCATCAATTAAATCATCAATTTGCCCTTCAATCGGGCGAACGTCAATTAGTGGATCAATTAATCCCGTAGGACGGATAATTTGCTCCACCATTTCAGGTGTATGTTCTAATTCATAAGGACCTGGTGTTGCCGAAACATAGATAGCCTGATGTAAATGCTGTTCAAATTCTTCAAAGCGTAGTGGGCGATTATCTAGGGCTGACGGGAGTCTAAATCCATAATCAACAAGAACCCCCTTACGTGCTTGGTCTCCATTATACATACCCCTAATTTGAGGCAATGTGACATGACTTTCATCTACTACAACTAAAAAATCATCTGGAAAATAATCTAATAAAGTATAGGGTGTTGCACCTGCAGGGCGTAAAGTTAAATGCCTTGAATAATTTTCAATGCCTGATGTAAAGCCCATTTCACTCATCATTTCCAAATCGTAATTTGTTCGTTGTTCTAGACGCTGAGCCTCTAAAAGCTTGTCATCCTCACGCAATTCCTTCAGTCGTCCTTTAAGCTCATCCTCTATATTTCCAAGCGCAATTTTCATTTTCCCTTCGCTTGTAACGAAATGGGATGCTGGATAAATCGCTACATGTTCTCGTTCGCCTAAAACCTCACCCGTTAGTGCATTAATCTCGCGGATACGTTCAATTTCATCGCCAAAAAACTCGACACGAATACATTGCTCATCACGTGATGCTGGAAAAATTTCCACAACATCACCGCGAACACGGAATGTCCCACGTATAAAGTTAATGTCATTTCGGTCGTATTGAATATCAACTAATCTTCTCAACAATTGATTGCGTTCAATCTCCATATTTTTACGTAATGAAAGAACAAGTTCCTTGTATTCCTGTGGATTACCTAAACCATAAATACAGGAAACAGAGGCAATAATTATGACGTCATCTCGTTCAAATAAAGAAGATGTAGCCGAATGTCGAAGTTTATCTATCTCATCATTAATACTCGAATCCTTTTCAATAAAGGTATCGGTTGAAGGTACATAGGCTTCTGGTTGGAAATAATCATAGTAACTGACAAAATACTCAACTGCATTATCAGGAAAGAATTCTTTAAACTCACTATATAGTTGTCCTGCTAATGTTTTATTATGTGCAATAACAAGCGTTGGCTTTTTCACCTGTTGGATGACATTTGAAATTGTATATGTTTTCCCTGTACCTGTGGCACCTAATAAAGTTTGATGTCGCTTGCCTGCTTTTACCCCTTCAACTAGTTCAGCAATAGCCTGAGGTTGGTCCCCCCCCGGCTCATAAGGTGCTTTTAAATTAAATTCTTCTGACATGCCGCTACCTCCCTTTAACTCTTTCACTCAGTTTATCATAATATATTTATTTTTACGAACATATGTTTTTAAAATGCCTATTTTCATAAAAAGAGCGATTTTATAAAATCACGCCATTTTTATCCATTATAACGAACATCCACTTTAAAGAGAAAAATATAGAATGAATGTCTCCCTTTTTTCATTTTCACTTGTTTTAAAAAAAAGAAACAGCGCCAGGACGCTGTTTCTCATGTTAGGTTTTAGCCAATACATTGTTTTGACTACACCTTACTGACAAGTATAAAATGAAGCCACTTGCCTGCTGTATAAAATTTTACTTCTATCTATTCGGAATACATTTGATGATTTTCTTGTTCAAGTATGGATTTTTGTAAAGTGATTAGTGCCTCGGTGTGTCGCATAAATGCTTCGGAATCTCTATCATCTAAAGCTAAATCAATTGCATTGCGTAATAATGAAATTTGCTGTTCTGCAAGGATATGGTTTAAAAACATATCCATATAAATATCATTTAATAACTCCTGCCCTTGTAACCCTTGATTCATCGGATGCTCATTATTTGGAGAATTTTGCTGCGAATAACGATATTCCATCTTCATCACCTCAACAACCTTTTTGTTATTATATGCAATTTCTTATCTAGTTCGCAACTAAAAACCTCTATTTTTCTAAATTATCAGTTATTTTAACCGTAAATCTACAGATAAATTTATGCTTTTTTCACTTGTTTTTTATAAACTATTGCTAATTTCATCTCAATAAACTATACTT
>JAGHSJ010000017.1 GCA_018065935.1 Candidatus Kurthia equi | reverse complement strand
GTTTATTTTATGTCAAATGTTTATTTTTATAAACATTTGTTTAGAATATTATACCCTTCACTACTAACTAAAAAACGAATTTTATGTAAAAAAAGAAGAGCATTTCTGCTCTTCTTCTATCCAAATATGCCAAGGGGCTCCTATCGACGCTGATAGGATTCCTTTAATTCGCTCCTTATGGGAAACGAGGGAATTGACCGAAGTCTGGTTCGCGTTTCTCTTTGAAAGCATCGCGACCTTCTTTAGCTTCATCAGAAGTGTAGTAAAGAAGTGTTGCATCACCAGCAAGTTGCTGAATACCAGCAAGACCGTCTGTATCTGCATTGAATGCACCTTTAAGCATACGAAGTGCCATTGGTGAAAGTGTTAGCATTTCTTCACACCATTGAACTGTTTCATCTTCTAATTGTGCATAAGGTACAACTGTATTTACTAAGCCCATATCAAGTGCTTCTTGTGCATCGTATTGACGGCATAAGAACCAAATTTCACGCGCTTTTTTGTGACCTACGATACGTGCTAAGTAACCCGCACCGTAACCGCCATCAAATGAACCTACGCGAGGGCCAGTTTGACCGAAGCGAGCGTTATCTGCAGCGATTGTTAAATCACATACGATATGAAGAACATGGCCTCCACCGATTGCATAACCAGCTACCATTGCTACGACTGGTTTAGGGATTTTACGGATTAAAGTTTGTAAGTCTAATACGTTTAGACGAGGAATATTGTCCTCACCTACGTAACCACCGTTACCACGTACTTTTTGGTCTCCACCTGAACAGAATGCTAATTCGCCTTCACCAGTTAAGATGATTGCGCCGATTTTTGCATCATCACGCGCACGTGTGAAAGCATCAATCATTTCTGCAGTTGTTTTTGGACGGAATGCATTACGAACCTCTGGACGGTTAATCGTAATTTTAGCGATTCCATTATATGATTCGTATTTAATGTCTTCATAGACATGTTCTGTTACCCATTGACGAGTCATTAAGAAACTCCTCCTATATTATAAATGTAATTGTTCCTTTACTATTGTAGCAAAAGATTGTGGATTTTCCACATGAATTGCATGTCCTGATTCTAAAATCGTTCGATGTTCACAGTGTGGAAACCGTGCGGCCATTTGCTGTGCTTTTTTGATAAACTTCGCATCAAGCGCACCACTTAATAATACCACAGGTTTACTGAATTTCGATAACTTATCCCAATATGATTTTTGCTGTCCTGTTCCCATTCCACGTAGGCTATTTGCTAAACCGATAGCTGTTTGTTGTAGGCGTTCTTCACGGATAGCCTGTTGTTGCTCCGGTGAAAGTGATTTTTGTGTATGGAATAAAGCGATATCTTGCCAATAGTCCACAAAAACTTCAACCCCTTCAGATTGAATTCTTGCAGCTAGTAAATGATCGCTTTCCATACGTGCTTCACGATCTTGTAAATCTTCCAATCCAGGTGAAGAACTTTCCAAGATAAGCGTAGAAATTCGCTGAGGATGTGCCAGTGCATAAGCTAATGCAACACGTCCCCCCATCGAATAACCAATCAAATCAAATTGCTCGATATTTTTCCAAGCAAAAAAAGCTTCTAGCAATTCCACTTGCTGCTCCATTGTATAAAGTGACACTTGTTTGGGTGAGGCTGTCTTGCCATGCCCCATCAAATCAATGGCAATCATCCGACAGTTTTGTGGCAGACTTTTCATTACTTCATGCCAAGTTTTCGTACTACCTGTAAAGCCATGTAAAAAAACAATCGTTTTTTCAGTTCTCGCATGATGTACTTCATAATGAACATCTATTCCATTAATTGTTGTAACTACGCTTGCCATAATGTATCCAACTCCTCATTAATTGCCGCCCATAGTTGGCGATGTGTGGTTACATTTTGTTGACGATTGGTCGCTACTTCAATTATACGTAGTGGCTTGTTTTTAGGCGTATTTAACACTGTTTTTAACTGAGCTTTTGTTTGCACTTCTTCGTACTGTGCATCATACATAGCTGCTAAATGATTCATTTTCAGACCAGTTGGTGTACCAAATAACTGTTCATAATGTGCTTCTACAGTTGATTGCGCTAAGTAAGAGAAAATACCCCCACCATCATTATTCATCACGATTATCGTCAAATCAACCGCTTGGTAACGACTGGCAATTAATCCATTAGCATCATGCAAGAATGATAAATCCCCGATTAATAAATACGTCGCTCGCTTCGTCGCTAATTGTGTGCCAATCGCTGTGGAAACCACACCATCAATTCCATTCGTCCCACGATTTGCAAATACACGCACATCGCGCGTCGTATTCGAGAAGAAAGTATCAACATCACGAATTGGCATACTACTACTTGCGAAAAGATCACTATGATTAGGTAGCTGCTCAAATAATAAACCAGCTAAAGCCCCCTCATCTGCTTGTTCCGCAATATAATTTTTCACATGCTTCGTTGCAATCGCATTTGCTTCTGCCCATTTTTTGGCATAGGCTTGATCAATCTGCTGGTTGCTACAATCAACTGCCAGTAACCATTCTGAAACATCTGCTTGTATATGAAGTGTTGTCATACCAAGTGGATCTCTGAATAGTGCATCTTCATCAATGGTTACTAATGCTTGAGGTTGTACGGCCTTTATAAATAGCGTTAACGGTTTTGATACTGGCTGTGAACCAAAACGAATAACACTATCTGGTTGCATATTTTGTTTAAATAACTCATTTTTTAAAATCGCATCATAATTTTCAATAATATAAGGCTGACAATCTATAGGAATATTTGAACGTAAATGGCTCAAACTTTCCACGAGTACAGGCCATTTTAATGCACGAATAAATGCCCACATAGTATCTGTTGAAACATCTTGAGACAATTCCCCAACTATAACCAAGCCTTTTTCACTTTGCTGAATGACCATTGAAAGTTCTTTAACTGCTTCCTCTGTTGGCACTAATTTGCCAGGAAGCGACTGTTTAAATTTTGGCTGTGGCAGCTGTTCTTTAAAATCAATCAATAATGGCTCTCTAAATGGTACATTTATATGAACTGGTCCTTTTGGAGATGCCATAGCTACTGATGTCGCTCTTGCCATATGACGTTCAATATGTGGCAATGTATGCATATCCTCATCCGGAATCGGTAAATCTGCAGTCCATTTCACATGATGCCCATAAAGATTAGGCTGATCAATCGCCTGTGGAGCACCTACACCGCGTAATTCATGTGGACGGTCCGCTGTTAGAACAATTAATGGCACACGCGCATAATAAGCTTCTACTATCGCTGGGAAGTAGTTTGCTGCTGCTGTGCCAGAAGTACATAATAAAACAACTGGTTTTGCTTGCGCTTTTGCCATCCCTAATGCTAAAAATCCTGCCGAGCGTTCATCGACATGGCGCACCACTTGGAAGTCACTTGAAGAAGCAAAAGCATAAGCTAATGGTGTGGAACGAGACCCTGGACTAATGACTACATCTTTCACACCATATGCTGAAAGTGCACCTATTATACGATAAACATACTCCGTTAATATTTGCTTATTCGTCATTTAGTTTTCCTCCTAATGCACGTAACATCGGTCTAAACTTCACGAGTGTTTCTTCATATTCACTTTGTGGCTGCGAATCTGCTACGATGCCACCACCCGCATATAAATAGGCTTTCTTATTTTGTAATAAAGCCGAACGAATCGCTACAGCAAATTCACCATCGCCGTCTGCGTTCATCCAACCAATTGGTCCAGCATAGATTCCACGATTCATAGGTTCGAATGCGCGAATCATTTCCATTGCTTTCCCTCTAGGTGCACCGCCTAATGCAGGTGTTGGGTGTAATTTTTCAACCATTTGTAAAATCGTCGCTGCATCCTTTAATTTACCTTCAACGGGTGTATATAGATGCTGAATATCTCTAATTTTTAACAACTGTGGTTTATTTGGCACATCATATGTTGAACAATTTTCATCGAATGATTGCGTTATCATATCAACGACGTACTGATGCTCCTGTAAATTCTTCGCATCATTTAATAATTCGTCACCTAGTTGACGATCCAATTCCTTCGTCGCCCCACGTTTAATTGAACCTGCAATACACGAAGAATATGCCATACCATCTTTTACAGAAACTAAGCGTTCAGGTGAAGCACCAAAGAATAAATTAGGTCCCTGTTCTTGTCCAAAAAGATAACTTTCCGGCTGTTCATTATAGACTTGCGCAAGAACATTTGAAGAACTAACTGCTTCGTCAAACTCTAATGCTAATGAACGAGCTATCACTACTTTATCTGCATGTCCTGCCTTAATTTCATTCGTAACTTTTGAAATTGATTGTAAATACTGTTCTTTATATGGTTCTTCAGTTGAAATCACTTGCGATTTAGCATATGATTTTGACCCTCGAATTTGTGCTTTGTGTAATAATTCATCACGTTCGTCTTGTAAAAGAGCAATTTGCTGAGCAGAGATTGCTGTTTTTGATACGACATGTGTGTTAATAAAAGTCTTTTCATTACGAATCACAAGTTGGTGTGTTGCTAAAGCAAAATTAACATGAGAAAAACTAGACCACTCATCTGAAACGCCTTTTTTAGGATCAAAAGTAAAGCTTCCAAATAAAATTGGTTGCTGACAATGCTCTTTATAATTGGTGTGGCTCAATAGCTGTTGCCATTGCTGTTCCACAACTTCGTAGCGATTGCCTTCTTCATTACTTTCAATGGTATGTGCGTGTCCTAGGCCTACTAATGTAAAGTTTTTTTCTCTATTTTGCCAAAAAAAGCGTTTACCTTCATATTTTTCTTCCCCAGCTTCAAAAAAAGCGAGTGCTGATAGACGCTCTACTTCTTGTGCTTCGATATAAAAGTGGACTGTCGACTGATCTATTTTGTTAAGATCGTCGTTTGTAGTCGACAACTTACGATTCATCAAAATTCCCTCCGTCAGTAGACTCTTGCTAAATACTGGAATCTACTCGTGCATACTTATTTATCCTCTACTATCATACAACTTTATATACATTTCAGCACATAATAAATCTGATTATGCCTTGATATTACGTACAAATCGCATAAAATTATGCATTGCAATTCCTTCTACTTCCTCTACAGGATAATAATTCACCAATTTTTCAAGTAATGCAGGTGTTTTCGAAGCATTTTCCAACGCTTTAATTTTCACATCAATTCCATCGAAATCAGAACCCAATCCTAATTTATCCACACCTATCAAGTCTGCCATATGTTTTATATGTGCAATTAAGTCATCTAATTCTACCTGTTCTTTATCTGCAACAAATAGTGGATAGAACACAGAGTGAACATGTCCACCTCTTGCTGCTAATGCTTGTAGTTGTTTGTCGGTTAAATTTCTAGGATGCGCTCTTAATGCATATGCATTGGAATGACTCGCTAAACTATATTTGGCTTTCGGTAAGACATCCCAAAATCCTTGTTCATTTAAATGAGAAACATCAATAATAATATTGTGGTGATTTAATTTTTCTACGACTTCAAATCCAAAAGGTTTTAATCCTTTTGTCGCATCTTCCTGCGCCCCATAGGCTACTGCATTTTCATGATTCCAAGTAAGACCACATAAGAGAATACCCGCATCAATGAATGTTTGTAGCTTCATCATGTCCTCTCCAATTGCATCACAGCCCTCTAAACTCAAAATCGCCCCTATTTGGTCTTCCTCTAGCTCATCATCTAATTGCTTCCAGTCTGTAATATGTACCATTTCTTCAAAAGGAGCAATCACCTCATACTGGAACTTTTCAAGCTGTCTTAAAGCTTCCATGTATCTTTGGGTTGCTGAAAGTTGATCATCAATAAAGATAGCAAAAACCTGTACCTTCACATTTCCCGCTTTTAAGTTTTCTAGCGTAACATCTAATTTCTCGCTATTGCGAAATGATAGAGGTTCCTCCGCTTCTGCTAATTTATATAAAACATCACAATGTAAATCAATTATTTGCATATCTATTCCCTCTTATCTATAGTTTTGACTTTTTATTAAATATGTTATTTATCTATTATAATCGAACTTCATATGCTTCACTATGTGATTTTCAATATCAGTAAATTTTATCAACCTATCTTTTAAGTAACAAGGAGATTATGCAATAAAAAAGGAGGCTGCTCTATGCAACCCCCTTTAAATCCATTCACTTATTATTGAATCGCTTCATATAAATTTAGTGTATCTGTTATATTATATTGTTCTGTACGATTTGTACCATCTGCATTCATCATCACCATAATATAATTCTTCCCATTTTTTTCAGCAACTGAAACTAATGATAAGCCACTTTCAGGTGTATAGCCTGTTTTGCCACCTAATAATGTATAATCACGTACTTTCGTCATATCCAATTTACTAAATAACGTACTTGCAAAACTAAATCCGTTTGGACGATAATTTGTCGATGGTACTTCATAGTTTTGTGAAGTAATAATTTTTTTGAAATCTTCATTTTTCATTGCATACTTCATTAATTTCATTAAATCATGAGCAGTTGTGTAATGATTTTCATCATGTAAACCTTCTACATTTTCAAAATGCGTATTACTCATCCCTAATTCTTGTGCTTTCGCGTTCATCAAATCTACAAAAGCTGCTTCAGTTTTAGACACATGCATAGCAATTGAAAGAGAAGCATCTGCTCCTGATGGCAACATAACACCATACAATAAGTCTTCTGCTGTTACTACCTCATTCGGATTAAACCCTGCGACTGAGGCATTTTCTCGAACTAAATAATCAAAAATAGAGGTTGGAACTGTTACCTCTGTTTGAAGGTCAGCAATTTCCTCAATACCAACTAAAACAGTCATAAGTTTCGTTAAAGAAGCTGGATATGCTTTGTTCTCTGCATTTTTAGAAAAAAGAATTTTTTCACTATCACTATCAATTAAAAGTGCTTCTTCGCTTTTCAATGTCACATCATAGGTGTTCACATCAGCAATTGGCTTTTCTTGTTGTAGTTTTTCCTCAAAAGTCGGTTCTTTTACTTTTTCAATTTCTTTTGTTTCTTTAGCTTGCGATTTTGAATCATTACCCATAGACTCCATTACTTGTGTTGTAGCCAATACAAGACCAGCTAAAATAATACAAGCAATCAATAAGTAAAACCATTTCTTCATTTCTTTCTCCACTCCTATTTTTTTAAAAAGTACAAACAAAAAAGCGAGTGCATTATGCACTCGCTACTGATATGACCCCTACGGGATTCGAACCCGTGTTACCGCCGTGAAAGGGCGGTGTCTTAACCGCTTGACCAAGGGGCCTAAACATATGGCGGAGAAGGAGGGATTTGAACCCTCGCACCGG
>JAGHSJ010000077.1 GCA_018065935.1 Candidatus Kurthia equi | reverse complement strand
CATTAAACTTTCTTATAGATAGGTGATTATCATTAGTATTTTAAAATTAAAAGCATATATAGCAGCAGTCAAATATGGTTCTTTAACAAAAGCAGCTGAGGCACTTGACTATACACAGCCCAGCATTAGTCATATGATTCATTCACTTGAAGATGACTACGGTTTTTCATTATTAACAAGAAGTAAGAGTGGTGTAAAACCGACTGATAATGGAAAGGAATTACTTCCAATCATTCAAGATATCGTTTTACGCTATGAGCACTTATCTGAAGCAGTTTATGCGATTCATGGACTCGATGTTGGTACGATTCGCGTCGGGGCATATACCTCTGTCTGTGTCCATTGGATGCCAACTATCTTAAAAGAATTTCATGAAAAATATCCGAAAATAGAAATTCATTTATTTGAAGGAAATTCAGATGAGATTCATAGTTGGTTAGAGGATGGTCATATTGATTTCGCCATTAGTACGATTCAACGTTCCGAAGAATTTCACTTTCTACCGTTAGTTGAAGATCGTATGATGGCCATTTTACCTGAAACACATGAATTGGCGAAGGCATTGACGATTCCGATTGATATTTTTGCCAATGAGCCATGTATTATTCCTTACGAAGATACGCATAAGGATGTACAGCGCATTTTCAAGAAAGCTAAAGTGAAGCCGAATATTGCGTATCAAATTCGAGGCGATGAAGCCATTATTGCGATGGTTAAAAACGGATTAGGTATTTCATTACTATCTGAATTACTTATTTGTGACCATACGTCTGAAATGGTAAGCATCCCATTATCCCCTAATCAAGTTCGTACACTTGGTGTCACGACGAAAGAAGAAATTAAAAATCTATCACCTGCATCTAAAACCTTTATTCCATTTTTGCAACAATGGTTACTAAATAAAGCTAAATAACATCCTATCTTTATTTTTGGCGTTTATATTAAAAATGACAAACCGCAGTTTTTCCCTGCGGTTTGTCATTTTTTTATGCTGTGCTACTAAAATAATCTGATGCTACTTCTACACCTTGGTTTAGATTTCAATATACGCATGTAATTTTCTACGCATAAGTTTTCCTGCGCCATTACGTGGTAGCTCTTCTATAAAATAAAATGCATCTGGAATTTTGTATTTTGCTAAGTGTTCTTTACAATATACGGCTAATTCCTCACTAGTTACATCCTTCTTTTTCACAATAAAAGCAATTGGTCGTTGGCCCCACACATCATTTGCTACGGCACATACCCCTGCTCCTAAAACCGCTGGATGACCCAGTAAAACATTCTCTATTTCTGCTGGATAAATATTCTCTCCTCCTGAAATAATCAGGTCTGAGCGCCGATCTGCTACGTATAGATAGCCTTCCTCATCCATATAGCCAATATCACCTGTATGAAGCCATCCATCAACTGTTGTTGGAATATGTGCATGACGACCAATATACCCCGGTGTCACATGTTCGCCACGCACACAAATCTCTCCGTGCTCACCTGCTTGAGTTGCTCCATCAATTTTTATTTCATTAAACATCAACGCTTTTCCAGCAGAGCCTAACTTCCTTAAAGCATCTTCACTTGATAAAGTCGCCGTTTGACTTGAGGTTTCTGTCATACCATAGGTTTGTGCTACACGAATTCCGATTGCATGTGCACGTTTTAAATAGTCTTCTGGGATTGGCCCCCCGCCTCCTAAAATTAATTGGAAACGTGGCGAAGCTTTTTTTCCCGATTTTTCAATATGTGAAATGATTTTTTCTAACATGATGGCAACAGCAGACATTCGAGTCGCTGTTCCTTCTATTAATTGTTGTGCGACAGACTCCACATCATATTTTTCATATAAATCAAGTCGCACGCCATGCAAAATACATTTACAGAGCATTGAAAATCCGCTGATATGGAAAATTGGCACCGTACAAATCCATGCCTCGTCCTCCACTAAACCTGTATTATATAAAGATGAAGTGGCACTAGCCAAGTGATTTCCTACTGTTTGGCGTACACCTTTCGGAAGATTTGTCGTTCCAGATGTATACATAATCGTCATCGTTGTTTCACGATTCCAACGTTGTATGACGGTTCCTTCCGTAACTGATTGCTCAAATAATGAAAACTTCAATTGAGGTGTCGTCGTATTTGGTAAGCCTTCTACTAAATCATCATCTATTAGAATCGCATGCACCGCTGCATCCTCTAGTTGATACTGAAGTTCTGGCTTGCTCAGTCGTAAATTTAGTAAGACCATCTCTACTTGTAGTTGCATGCAGGCAAAAATAATTTTTACTAGCTGTGGTGTTGATTTTCCATAGATTGCAACTCGTTGACCTGTTGTGATGCCTGCATCTGTCAAAACTTGAACATAGTATTTGGATTGCTGTGAAAGCTCCTCAAATGTCCATTGCTGTTTATTAAATGTTAAAGCCACTCTTTTAGGAGTTAATCCTGCCCGTTGTTCAATCCAGTTCGGTATCATATACTTCAGTCCTTACTAATTAGTTTCTCTGTTTTCTATTATATATGAAAGCACAAGTTTAGGAGAAAAAAAGGATTTCAAACGAAAAAACTCAAGTTTCTGCTATTTCTAGCGCCCACTTGAGTTGTCTTCATAAGAGAAATTATTTTGTTTTATTTAATTCAACCGCAATTTGCGCACCGATTAAAGCATTATTTTTCACTAATGCGATATTTGCCACTAAGCTTGTACCTTCTGTTAATTCTTTTACTTTTCCTAGTAAGAACGGTGTAACAGCTTTACCATGAATATTATTTTCTTCTGCTTCTTTAAGAGCTTGCATAATAATATCTGTGATGAAATCATGATCTAATGCATCTGCTTCAGGAATTGGATTGGCAATTACTGCGCCACCCTTCATGTTTAAATCCCATTTTGTACGTAATGTTGCTGCGACTTCAGCTGGTGTATCTAGTTTGAAGTTTACATCAAATCCTGATTTACGTGTAAAGAATGCTGGTAATTCATCTGTGCCGTACCCAATAACAGGTACACCTTTTGTTTCAAGGAATTCTAAAGTTAATCCGATATCTAAAATTGATTTAGCACCAGCACAGACAACACCTACTTTAGAAATAGCTAGTTCTTCTAAATCTGCTGAAATATCCATTGTCGTTTCTGCGCCACGGTGAACGCCACCAATACCACCTGTTACGAATAATTCGATACCTGCTAATTCAGCGGCAATCATTGTTGCTGCTACTGTAGTTGCTCCAATTTTTTTCGTAGCGATTAAGTATGGGATATCACGACGTGAAGCTTTTGCTACATTATCTGCATTACCGAACATTTCTAATTCTTCATCAGATAAACCAATTTTGATTTTACCGTCGATGATTGCGATTGTTGCTGGGACTGCTCCGTTGTCACGGATAATTTGTTCTACTTCACGAGCCGTTTGAACATTTTGAGGATATGGCATACCGTGTGAAATGATTGTTGATTCTAATGCAACGATGGCTTTACCAGCGTCCATTCCTTCTTTTACTTCTTGAGATAATTCGATATATTGTTTCATGTTAATTAATCCTCCAGTTCATTTTCTAATAGTTTTTTTGTCAGCTCAGGTCGCACTGTAAATGGTGATTCTAGTGTTCGCTTCGCATTCAGTAAACCAGCTTCAATCGCTTTTTCAATTGGTTGCTTTTCTAACCAGACATGTATCATGGCTGATACAAATGCATCACCAGAACCTGTTACATCTTCTACAGATTCTACTTCCTTCGCTTCAAAGCGAGTCGGCTGTAAGGTATCATTTGCTGCATAGACACCCTTTGAACCTGCTGTAATAACTACATTCCCCACACCGAGAGCTAATATTTTAGCCACTGCATCTAAGTAATTTTCTTCCGTTGTGATTTTCATATCTAATAGTGTTTCTGCTTCATCTGTATTACAAACAAACCATGTCACGCCTTCTAAACTATCCGAAAGACGGTTCATTTTTGGTGATGAAACGGGCACAATAACTAATGGTACATTTCGTGCAATAGCAAACTGTCTTACATACTCGACGGTCGCTTTCGGACAATTCAAATCAATAATAATAACCGGTGCAGATGAGAGCGCCATATCATGATTCATTAGTAATTTGGGTGTTAAAGCTTCATAAACATCCATATTTGCTGTAGCCATGACTAATTCTCCTGCTGTATCCATGATGGCTGTATACGAACCTGTCATATACTCCGATAATTGTTCCACTTCATCGAGGTTAATAAATGCCTCTGAAGCATCTACAATTGCTTGCCAATCGGAATCCTTACCAGCGACTGTTACCAACGCGACTTTATTATCTAATCTCCCCAAGTTTTCCGCGATATTACGTGCAACGCCACCGATACTTTGCGTCGCAGTAACTGGGTTAGATGTTCCCATCTGTAAGTTCTGATGTAAGTGATATTTGCGGTCAATATTTGCGCCACCGATACAAATAATATTATTTTCTTTTGGCAACACATATGCTCTTCCAACAATTTCCCCTTTTTTCACAAGGCCTGAAATCAAGTTGGCCAAGGCTGGTCTAGACATCTCTAGTTCGACAGCCATATCCTGCTGCGACATAAATGGGTTCTCTTTAATAAGCTGAATCAAAGCTTGTTCTCTTTCAGTCAATGTCATCACCCTAAGTTATATTTGTTT
>JAGHSJ010000030.1 GCA_018065935.1 Candidatus Kurthia equi | reverse complement strand
TTATAAATCCCCTTATATATCTACTATTATTTATTTTGCTAATATTTATCTTTGTTTTATATATCTCAAATTCGAGGTACTTTTATATAATAAAAGAGTTATTGTAAAAAAGCAACACAACAACTCTCAGACTTTAGGCTGAAATTAAATTCCACATGAATCATCGGTGCAAGTTATCCCGCTTCCACCTTGCATGCTGAGCGGTTTACGTAAGCCTGCTTCTTGTGCAGCTTTTTCAATAGTATTTTCAAATACTTCTTTTGGTTGTGCTCCAGAAATCCCGTACTTATTATCAATAACAAAGAATGGTACACCGCGCACACCTAGTTGTTGTGCAACTGCAATATCTTGCTCGACTTCCATCGTAAATTGATTACTTTCAATAATTTTAATTGCTACATCACGGGATAAGCCTACTTCATCTACTAATGATAGTAAGACATCAGTTTGACCAATCGCTGCACCTTCTAAAAAGTAAGCTTTTAATACGCGTTCTGTGAATACTTTCCCTTTACCTTCTGTTTCTGCCCACTTCGCTAATCGATGTGCTTTTACCGTATTGGCACTTTTCATGTCGTCGAAATTGTAATCGAGCCCTACTTCTTTTGCACGTGCTGCTACATTTGCCGTCATGTTTTTTACTTCTTCTAATGAAATACGATATTTCTTTTGTAAGTCTTCATAGACAGACCCTACTGCGTCAACAGGGGTTGTTGGATCTAATAAATAGCTTTTATATTCCACTTCAATCACCGCATCATACCCTGTTTCTTTAAGTGCAAGTTCTAATTGTTTTTTACCAATATAACAAAAAGGACATACATAATCTGACCATACTTCAATTTTCAATTCAATCACGCTCCTTGCCATGTATTGTAACGAGCAATTGAAAAATGCACAATGTAAAAAACTCGTTGAATAAAATTCGTACAACTTTCCCATTATGAAAAATAAAAAGGTGATGCATTGAAACAATCATTATGGCTTAAAAATAATGAATCCATTTCCGCTCCAACATTAAAACAACATACAACTTGTGAGATTTGCATTATTGGTGGTGGTTTAAGCGGGATTTATACAGCTTACTTACTCGCAAAATTAGGTTTTCAAGTTGTATTAGTTGAAGCATTACGAGATTTAGCACATGGCACAACTGCCTATTCTACAGGGAAATTAACTGCACAACACGGTCCGATTTATACAGGTATGTCCACGGATCAAGGAAAAATGTATTACGAAGCAAATGAAAAAGCTATCGAACGCGCACTTGAAACAAACCCTAAAAGCTTTTCACGTGCCACTTCTTTTTTGTATACCAATACCGCAAAAGGTAAGGAGCAACTTCAAAAAGAGGCAGAATCGTATAAAAAAATTGGCATTCCACTTGTCGCAACAAATGAAATTGAACTCGAAATTCCGATTGAATTTGCTTTAGGTATGAAAAATGAAGGACAGATTGATCCAATTGAATTCACCCATCACTTTGCACAGCTTGCTAAAAAATACGGGGCTCAAATTTTCTTAAATACACGAATCACAACAATTCAACCTGCTAAAAACTCTGTAACGACAAATCAAGGGTATACGATTCATTATAAAAAACTTGTTCTTTGCACTCATTATCCTATTGAATCGATTCGTAATTTATATAGTGTGAAGCTTCAAATCGATCGTTCTTATTTAACCGCTACGAAATGTTCCCAGCTATTAGAAGGACAATATTTAAGCATTGATGAACAAAGTCGTACTATTCGAACAGCGATAGTTGATCAACAACCTTACTTTCTTTATGGAGGACGTTCTCATCTTGCTGGTACAGTTGAACATACCCAATCGTATTATGAAACTCTTCACTCAGAATTACACAACTTCGAACTACCAGAACCTGAATTTAGTTGGAGTGCGCAAGACGTTATGACTTCCAATCAAATTCCCTATATCGGACAATTGTCTAAAAAGGATGATAGTTTGTATATCGCTACTGGTTTTAATAAATGGGGAATATCTTCTTCACTTGTGGCAGGTGAGATACTTCGCGATTTAATCCAAAAAATAACACATCCCGCTGCTATGCTTTATTCACCGACACGCTCAAGCTTTGGACGGCAAATTTATTTTATGCTGCAAACAGGGGGCTTTATTAGTAAAGAGTTTATTAAAGGGTACGTATCGCGTTCAGAGGCACCACGTTGTACGCATCTCGGCTGTAAAACACGCTGGAATGAGGCCGATCAAACATGGGATTGTCCTTGTCATGGCTCACGCTATAACGAAAAGGGACTTGTAATCGAGGGTCCTGCAGTGTATCCATTAGAAATAAAAAAATCCGGTGACTCATGAAATGAGTACCGGATTTTTATTATTATTTTAATCCTTCTGTTAACACAGGAACGATTTGTTTTTTACGAGATACAACCCCTGGTAAGCTGATGCGACCGTTTACGATTTCTGCACCGAAAGCTTTAGCTGCAGCTTCAGCCACTTGACCTGCTGCTACTGCAGTTGAATCATTGTTTATAATATCTGTCACAACGAAGAAGAATAAATCTAAACCGTTATCTGCAACATTTTTATTTAATAAGTTTTCAAGTTCTGTTTGGCGACCAAGTACGTCTTCGATATCTACTGCGTTTACTTGTGCGACAGTGGCTTTATAAGAACCAAATTCAAAACCTTTTGCATCTAAAGATAATAAATCTTCTAATGATTTATCTGAAAGATCTGCACCTGCTTTTAACATAGCTAAGCCGTATACGTCTGCATCCACACCAGCAATTGTAGCTAATTCCGCACCTGCTTTTACGTCTTGCTCTGTGCATGTTGGTGATTTGAAAAGTAATGTATCTGAAACGATAGCTGATAACATTAAACCAGCGATGTTTGCTGGAATCTTCACGTCATTTTCTTTAAAGATTTTGTTTAAAATCGTTGCTGTACAACCTACTGGCTCGGCACGGAAATACAACGGATCCGCTGTTTGGAAGTTGGCAATACGGTGGTGGTCGATTACTTCTGTGATTTTTACTTCTTCAATACCATCTGCTGATTGTTGAAATTCGTTATGGTCCACAAGGATTACTTGTTGTGCTTCGTCTTTTACATTTGTAATGAAGCGTGGTGCAACGAAACCGAATTTGTCTAAAGCAAATTGTGTTTCGTTATTTACTTCTCCAAGGCGTACTGCTTCAACATCTGCACCTAATTGTTGTTTTAAGTAAGCATAAACGATTGCTGAAGTGATTGTATCTGTATCAGGATTTTTATGTCCAAAAATTAATGTTTTACTCATTATTGAGCCTCCTATATGAAATGCTTTTTCGCCTTTTATTTTAACACATCCATGGAATCGAGAAAAATAGAAGTTTTCTTGTAAAAATCTTTCAAAAAAACTATAAAAATTATTAATTTTATGCTATTTTTGATAGATACGCCCTAAAGGCATTTGAAATAAAAGAAATGAGGCTTGAAAATGAAAAAAATGGAAAAGAAGTATATTCCATTAGCACAGTTTTTCGAAAATTCTAAACAAAATACATTTACGTTAACATACCAAGAGATTCAAAATATTATGGGACATGAGCTTCCGAATGCCGCATTTTTAAACTTGAGTTGGTGGAAAAAGACAAAGGCGCCTTCAACACATTATTTTGCTTGGACAAATTATAATTACCAAGTTATCCATGTGAACCTAGGCATATCAGTTACATTTTCATGTTCACAAGAAGAAGACATGCCGAATCAGAAACCAAAAAACGCTTATATCATTCGCCCAATTGAAGCAAATGATGCACGTGGTTTCATTAATTTACAAGAAGAAATTTTAGCCCAAACAAACTTTGGTTATTTCACACCAGATGAACAAGGTTTAACAGTTCAGCAAGTACGTAAAAATATCACAGATTGGCGTAAACAAAAAACAAGTACTGTGTTACTTTGCATTTACAACGGACAATTTGCAGGCTATGCACAATTAGTCGGAAATGAAGCATCTAAAATTAAGCATATTGCCGGTGTACGTGTTGCGGTTCTTGAGCCCTTCCAAAAGCAAGGCTTAGCAACTGCTCTTTTAGCAGAAAGTGAAAAATGGGCACACGTGAATAATATTTCACGTCTTGAAGCAAATGTTATGGTACATAATGAACCTGCTCTTACCCTTTTCAAAAAAGTGGACTTCACATTCGAAGGAAAACGTGAAAAAGCATTTTTATTAGACGATCAATTTATCGACGAAATGCAGTTTAGTAAAATTATTTAATACGCTCTTATAAAAAAAATCGTAAAGGTCCTTAGTGGCCTTTACGATTTTTTATCCTATAGCGATTAAATTTGAATCCGCTGTCGTCCATTCGTTTTTTTGACGAAATGCATGATAGTGTTGCGGATTTTGGTTGACCATAGCTTCCACTAATAGATGTAATAAAGAGAAAATAGCAATCGTACATGTCGCGCCACCTTCTTGAGCGGAAGGCACTAAAAGTACAGATTTTGCGGGCTCTACCCTATTTTTTAATGCTTTATCTCGAATCGCAACTATTTTTACATTTTTTCTCTTCGCAATTTCAACAGTAGTTAATACATCCTCATATTCATCATCCAAAGAAATTACAAATAATAAGGAATCTTCATCCATCATTGCAAGCTGTTGAGCAATTGTTTCTGCTTCATGCTGAACGAAAAACACTTGTTCACGTAACATGGATAAATTATTATACATCCAAAATGCAGCCGGCGCAGATTGTCTGAATCCTAAAATATGAATTCTATTCGAATGATGTAATTCGAGAATCACTTCTTGAATATCCTGTTCATTTAATTCATTAAATGTTTTTGAAATTCCCGCGATGTCTTGTTTAACAATTTCAGCACCAAATTGATTTTTAAGTCGTTTTGTAGATATTTGTTTTTTTTCCGCTGCTATTTCACCTTTATCAATTAAATAAGCTCTCAGTTTATCCTGCAATTCACTAAATCCCGAATAATCCATCGCATAACAGAAACGAATAACGGTCGATTCGCTCACATCTGCAAGTCTACCTACTTCAGAAGCAATTTGTGTCGCGATTACAGTTGGATTATCGATAACGAACTGAGCGACCTTACGCTGCCCCTTTGATAAACGTACATATTTCCTTTTAATATCATCACAAATACTCATTTTACAACCTCTCCCCTTTTTTAGCCTATCTATATAAATGTCTTTCATACAATCTTATTTTCTCGTTCAATAAATTCTATAATAAAAAAACATTATCATGAATATTAATAGAATTCAACGAGTTTTCAGAAAAAACTTTAGTTAACTAAAGAATGGCTTACTTTTCATAGTTAATTGACATGTTTTTGTAATATTTAACA
>JAGHSJ010000212.1 GCA_018065935.1 Candidatus Kurthia equi | reverse complement strand
TCATTAGAAGAGCCAAATTACAAGACTATGCCAACTACGATCATTACCTAGATGACTTACACCGAAAACAAAGCGTCCTGATGGAATTAATCAAGTTTAGACAGACAAAAGAAACCTTACAGATGGCAAAAAATACTAAAAAATGACTTAAAACTGATTAATGCCCTCATTCAACAATACCCGATCAAAACCTTATTACCGAGATCAAAGTCTTCATTCCACCCAGTACAAAATAGACTACGTTCAAGAACAGCTAGAAATCCTAGACTTTATTCAACAAAACAAACAGAAAACAGCGATTCCCAAACCTGAACCAACACCCCAAAAACGCAGAGAAGATGATTTTGAACCACCCAGCCCTTTCTAACACCTCGTAGAAAGCAAAAAAACGGGGGTTATAGCGACCTTTAGCTAAATCAGCAGTAATCCCTTATGTTTTTCAAAAAAGAGCCTTAAAACGCAAAACAGCACGGTTTAGCGAGTGTCTACGAGCGTCACGAAAACAATAGAAATGTCATCCCTTTCCTGATTACAAGCTTTCTATCCATTAATCACTGCAGATGCAGAGAATCCCGAATGGGTGCGAACTGATTGAATTGGCTTCTGGACGAGCGAAGCGAGCAAAAGAAAACATATGAGCGAAGCGAATTCCGAGTGCTCTTGCTTTTAAAGCATTCACAATGAGATGAACCTAAAAATTGCCCCCTCGAACTGAGCGTAAGCGAAGTTCAATAGAGTTTGAGCGAAGCGAAAACATAGGGCAATTTTTTCAAAGCTCCTTTTTATTTATTTTTAAATCTTTTAAATATTTTAGGCCGTCTGAAAGGCATACGTATCAATGCTTTCAGACTCTAACTATGAGGGATTGACTACTAACTATGAGGGATTGACTACTAACTATGAGGGATTGACTACTTAACTATGAGGGATTGACTACTAACTATGAGAACTATATATTGCTCATAGTTAGTTTTATAGAAATAAAAATGTTGATTACATCTAAAAAAGAATTGGTTGTTAAATCTAATCAAGTAATTGAAGCGTCATATCAATTAAGCTCAACAGAGCAACGTATTGTGTTAGCCGCTATCAGTAAAATTAGTCGGGCTGAAGATATTACAGATGATGAGGTCTATAGAGTAACAATTGAAGATTTAAAAAAACTGGGTGTACATGAAAAAACAGCTTATAGAGATCTCAAGGATGGTGTGAATCGCTTATATGACCGTTCTATTAATTTGTCTATTGATGATGAATCAATAAAAATGAGATGGATTCAATCTATACGTTTTTTAGAAAGTAAAAGTGTTGTGGGAATTAGGTTTTCTAAAGAAATTTTACCTTTTATCTCAAATTTAAGTCGTGAATTTACTAAATATTCTTTATCCGATATAGCAGGAATGAGCAGTGCATATGCTATCCGTATTTACGAATTATTAAGCCAATACCGTGCAATAGGAAAACGAGAAATTTCTATTGAGTCTTTACGAGGAATGTTGGAGTTAGGAAAAAGATACCCCCTATCCGCTGATTTAAAGAGATGGGTCATTGATACGGCTGTAGATCAGATTAATGAACATAGTCCATTAAACGTATCTTATGAGCAATTAAAGACGGGGCGAAAAGTAACTCATATCCTTTTTAAATTTAGCGAAAAATCAAATACTAGTAAGAATAATTTTGAACAAATTAATTTTTATAAATTAACTGATGCACAAATTAATATGTTTGGTAATCAACTTTCACGTTTACATGAGTTGTCTTATTTAGCACATCAAGGGGAAAGTTATGATGACTTAGCTATTAAAATTAAAGATATGCTTCGAGATCCAATACAGCAAAAACAATTTATTCCTCATCTTAAGAATTTAGGGTTTAAAGGATAGAAACCTGATGTAGATGTAGCAGTTAACATTTTGTTAATGTATCTTGGTTCACATAGTAGACAATCAAAATTACAAGATGAAATCACTATCCGTTATTGAGCTTTCAAATCTTTATGGAATGACTCGTCAGGCCATTTACAAGCAAGTTAATAAAGGCAATTTAACTAAAAATAGTGATGGCAAAATAGATCTTGCAGAAGCTATTCGTGTCTTTGGTGAACCATCTAAAAAGGTTACAAGTTCACAGACAACCGAGACACGAAAGTTGTCAGAAGTTTACTTACTTGAACAACAGGTTTACATGCTGCAAAAACAGCTAGAACAGGCTCATGAGCGAGAGCAATTTCAACGTGAAGAGCTAAAAGCTAAGAATGAACAATTACAAGTTAAAGATGAACAAATTGAAGCTATCCAACGCTTATTAGAAGCTCCTAAAGTTCATTCAACTAGGTCTGTCGACCCAGAATCCAATATAGATAAAAATTCTAGATCAAAAATTGAGTCCAATTATGATGGATTGACTACCAATCAAGAAGAAGGATGTTTAGAGACAGAGCCTAAACATGACAGAGCTACTACTGAAGCCCCAAAGGAAAATAAGCGTATTCCAGTGCCGGAACCAGTAGAAGAAACACCAAAGAAAAGAGGATTCCTGAGTCGATTCTTCCTGCCGAGTGGTTAAATAGAGCTACACAAAGTTGTGAAACAATGCTCAAAGAATAGGCGTGGAACGGTGATAATCACAGAAAAAGCCCATTCGGCGATGAATGGGCTTTTTTTATTAGGCTAAGAAATTGAAAAATAATGTTTATTTATCAATCATTTCGCATAAAGTGTATTATGTTAATTGTAGGAAATCTTAAGATTACTTTCGAATAATAGAAGTATACAATTCTCATGAATTTGGGGGATGTATGCAGAATAATAGTTTTAGACAAGATATTAATGGTCTCAGAGCAATCGCAGTCATTGCTGTGGTGCTATTTCACTTTAATGCTTCTTGGATGCCTGGCGGCTTTGCTGGGGTTGATGTTTTCTTTGTTATTTCAGGATTTTTAATGACTGGAATAATATTTAGAGGAATCGAACAAGAAAATTTTTCTATTCTAAAATTTTATGTAGCACGTGCTAACCGCATCATTCCTGCTTTAGCCGTACTTTGTTTGGTATTACTTGTTTTTGGTTGGTTCTACCTTACTCCTTTAGAGTACAAAGCATTAGGTAAACATGCAGCCAGGAGTGTGGCTTTTTTATCAAATATTATCTATTGGAAAGAATCTGGTTATTTTGATGCAGCCTCTCATGAAAAGTGGCTATTACATACTTGGTCACTATCCGTAGAATGGCAATTCTATATTATTTATCCATTAGTGCTTGTTGCTATGCGCAAGTTCATGTCTACCAAGACTATGAAATCCTTATTGTTAATAGGAACAGTATTAGGATTTATTTTCTGTGTTATTGCTACATATAAATGGCCTAACCCATCTTATTACCTATTACCTACACGTGCGTGGGAAATGATGCTTGGAGGTATAGCATATCTCTATCCGTTCGCCTTACAAGAGAACAGAAAAAAATTCTTTGAATGTACAGGATTGGGCCTAATTATTGGCTCTTATTTATTAATATCCTCTGAAAATCCTTGGCCTGGTTACCTTGCAATATTTCCTGTTATTGGAACATTTTTAGTTATTCAAGCTCATAGAAATAACAGCATTATTACTAATAATTTAGTTTTTCAGCGATTAGGGACTTGGTCGTATTCCATTTATCTTTGGCACTGGCCTATTGTCGTAGCAATCTATATTTTTTCATTAAGTGAATTTTATACATATATAGGTGTTCTACTTTCTGTTTTCCTTGGTTTTTTAAGTCATCAATATATTGAGAGAATAAAATTCAGCAATGATTTTTCTAATTTTTTAATGTTGTATAAATCTAAACCATTACATTTAACCTTAGTAACAGCTACTGTAAGTTATTTACTTTTCTCGTAGTATGATTTAAAAATTAAAGAAATTCCAAATCTTAAATACTACCAAATGGCTAATCGCTCAAATGGTTACTGTTTTGGATCACCTGGTTCAGGTATCGCCAGTGAAGATTATTTAAATTGTAAAATTGGTTCAAAAGATAAAAAATCTACAGTATTACTTTTTGGCGATTCATTTGCTGGACATTTTGAACCTATGCTAGATTTAATTGGAAAAAATGAAAATATATCAATTGATTCAATAACTACCAACTCTTGTTATCCAGCTTTCTCTGATAGATTTCATCATGAAAAAAGTCATATGGGTTATACTCAATGTATGAT
>JAGHSJ010000127.1 GCA_018065935.1 Candidatus Kurthia equi | reverse complement strand
GGTATAAATATTTCATTTAATTAACAGTGCTGTGTGTCCTTCGTTTTGCTGTAAAAAATATGCTATGATGACTGTAATAGAGAGGTGACTTGATTAATGACACAAGAGAATAACCGAAGATACCGTTCGGAAAAGCAACCGCCTAATAAGAAAAAAGGGGACCGTATTTTAAATTATCTAATCACATTAGTTGTGATTTTGATTGTAGTAGTAGCCGCGTTTATTTTCACGGATGAGGGAAAGAAAAAAGCAACGACTGAAGCACCAAAGGAGACCGTGAAAGAACAAGCGACAGAAAAGCCAAAAACGGAAGAGCATACAAAAGAGAAGGCTGTTTCTGAGCAGAAGTCGAAAGAAGATGCGAAAGAACCATTGGGAAATCCGAAAATTACATCAGTTGAAGATTTAAAGCAAAGTGATTCTGCAAAAGTAGCCGTTGTTAATGATGGGGTTGTAAAAGAGTCTATTGAAGATCCTAACTGGAAACCTTACGAAACTAAACAACAGGAATCTGGAACGACGCATGTATCTAGCTATGATAAAGGGTCTGTAGACTGGCAAGAAAAAATAACGGCCATTTCTAGTATTACAGGTTTATCAGAACAGGACATGACCATCTGGTTTATTAAAAATAATGGAGGAACGGATCGTTCAATTGGAACCGTCTCATCTAAAGATCAAACAAAGAAATATCGTGTATCACTTGTATGGATTGAAAAACAAGGATGGAAGCCAGAAAAGGTAGAAGTATTACAACAACTTGAAGGTGCATATTAAACATATATTGACGTAGCTTCAAATAATGTTTAATGTAGATAGGTACATTTAAATGTGGAAGGCGGAAACAACTATGAAAATCGCTGTAATTGGCGCAATGGAAGAAGAAGTAGAACTGTTACGTGCAGCTATTTCAAATCCGACAACAACAACAGTCGCAAACTCTGAATATACAGAAGGTACATACGAAGGAAAAGAAGTCGTATTACTTAAAAGTGGTATTGGTAAAGTAAATGCTGGTATGTCTACAACTATTTTACTTAATCAATTCAAACCAGATGTAGTTATTAACACAGGTTCTGCAGGTGGTTTTGATAAAGATTTAGAAATCGGAGCAATCGTTATTTCTGATGAAGTACGTCATCATGATGTCGATGCGACTATTTTTGGCTATGAAATCGGACAAGTACCACAAATGCCTGCAGCATTCAAAGCGGATGCACGTCTTATGAAAGCTGCACAAGCGGCTGTAGAGAAGGTTGGGGAACATCAGGCAGCAACAGGACTAATTACTACTGGAGATTCGTTTATGAATGATCCTAAACGTGTAGAGCTAGTACGTAGTCAATTCCCAACGATGAAAGCGGCAGAAATGGAAGCAGCTGCAGTAGCACAAGTTTGCTATCAATTTGACGTACCTTTCGTAGTGATTCGTGCACTTTCAGATATCGCTGGCAAACAATCAAATATTAGCTTCGACGAATTCTTACCAGTCGCAGCAAAACATTCAACACAAGTCGTACTAGAAACACTTAAAACTCTATAATCCATAAGAAAAAACGAGATATACGTATAGAATACATGTAATTTACTGAGAATAAGAAAGGCCAAAATCGCCGCTCAATGCGATTTTGGCCTTTTGTATCGAACTTTAAAAAGAAGGAAAAGATTGTTCTATCGGATGAGTGAGAAGAACCGAGCGTCAAATGCTATGATTCTACTTGTACATTTCTACTCCTGTGGACCGTGTTTTATTGACTTTCATCCTAACAAGTGTAACTTTTCTCACAGCTACAATCGTTTTGATTATGCTATCTTTAGGGTATGTATAGTAATAACAACTGTTTTGGTAAGGGGGAAATGACGAATGCTATTTCTTATGGCTGCTGCAGTTGTAGTAACTGCGACAATCGCACTAATCATTAGTGCGGAAACTTCTGAAGAATAAACTAAAAAGAGTCAGTGGAAATATTTCATTTCTCTTTTTGAATGCAAACAGAACTGCACCTCATTTGTTAGGAAATGCCTAACAAATGAAGGTGCAGTTTTTATTTACGCTATATAAAAAATAAGGCGTGTATGGAGTCGAGTTTATATCAGTCTAATAAAATTTTATAAAAATCTAAAAAAAAATTCGTGTAAAATAAAAAAAACAACAAGCATAAAGTATGTTTGTTGTTTTATCTACCAAATTATTAAACTTTTTTCAGTGAAAAGTTACTAATCATAGCAATTGCTAAGACTGGGAACAAAATCAAATAGAAAGCCGTCGATAACCATGCTGAAAAGAAAAAAGAAACAGTTAAAATGGCACCAGCAGCAGTTATTGGTAGACCTGTAAAATATCCGTTTGATTCAGTAACGTTAAATCGAGCAAGTCTAAATGCACCACAAGCTATATATAAGACGGCGATTAACATGCCTAAATTACCATAGCCAACAAGTGCAACCTCATACATTAATATCGCAGGAGCTACACCAAATGAAATAATGTCACTCATAGAATCTAATTGTTTACCGAGTTCTGATTCAAGATTGTATTTGCGAGCAACCTTCCCATCATATCGATCTAAAAGAGCCGCAATTAAGATAAATAATACCGCGTTACCATAAGATTCGTTAATAGTGGCCATTATCGCTGCACCACCAAATGAAATATTACCTAAAGTGATAAGGTTAGCTAAATTTGCTTTCATCTTTTTTACTGTGATATCGACCATATTCAATGGACAACACCCCTTTAAATTTATTCGTTATTAGACTATTATAAGTCTTTAAGGTCGTAACTGTAAATCTTTTTAAAAATGGAGGATACAAACATGCTGAAAAAAAAGCTCTATCAATCGGCGGTAGAATTGACAAATAAACGTTGGTCATCCTACTTAATAAAAACAATTATGAATGCGAAATATAGCAAGTATTTTATCAAATCCTATATAGATTTATATAAAATTGATACAAAAGAAGTATCCAAAAAAATGAATACTTTCCCTTCTATGCAACAATTTTTTACAAGAGAGTTAAAAAGTGACGCGCGACCGATTGATGGGCGCTATGAAGTGATAACGAGTCCAGCAGATAGCAAAATCGAATCTTTTGGACCGATTACTGATGATACATCCATTATTGTGAAGGGGCAAACCTATCGCTTAGAGGACATATTGGGTAAAAAAGAGAATGCCCAGCATTATAAAAATGGACAGTATATCGTTTTCTATTTAAGTCCAGCTGATTACCATCGTGTACATAGCCCTGTAGATGCTTATGTGAAGCGCCAGTATATTTTAGGGGGGAATAGCTACCCAGTCAATAAAAGTGGCTTAAAATACGGTAAGAAGCCGATTTCAGGCAATTATCGGATGGTGTCTGAATTAGAATTAGAAAATGGTCATCAAGTCGGTTTTATTAAAGTAGGGGCCATGCTTGTTAACTCCATTCATTTAACAAATACATCTGATACATGGATAAAAGGTGAGGATATAGGTTATTTTGCATTTGGATCAACAGTAGTGATGCTATTTGAAGAGGATTCTGTGCAATTTTTATCAAATGTTCAACAAGGTGAGCATATAGAGGTGGGAGAAGCCTTCTGCAATATGTTATAATCTTATAAGGTAAAATGAAATAAATTGAAAATGGAGAGAAACTCATTTGTATAAATTAATTATGCCAAAGGAATTCGTACAATCTGTTTTGGATTTAACGCCTGAAAAATTACAGAACTTGGGCATCAGAGGAATCATTACAGATTTGGATAATACCTTAGTAGAGTGGGATCGCGCTCAAGCAACACCAGTATTAGAAAAATGGTTGCAAACGATGAAGGATGCAGGCATTCAGATTATCATCGCCTCTAATAACAATGAGGAAAGAGTGAAAAAATTTGCTGATCCAATCGGATTGCCTTATCTTTTCCGAGCGAAAAAGCCTCTATTAGGAGCATTCAAACAAGCATTGAAACAAATGGGGCTGAAACCTCATGAAGTGATGATGCTAGGAGATCAAATGATGACAGATATGATGGGTGCGAATCGCATGAAGCTTCATACGATATTAGTAAAACCTGTCGCTAATTCTGATGGTCTTGTGACGAAATTTAATCGAGCAATCGAAAAAAGAGTCTATAAATACTTAGACAAAAAAGGAATACCAACTTGGGAGGAACAATAAATATGAACGAAAAGTTATACTGCATCGGCTGTGGTGCTGAAATCCAAACGGAGGATCCAAAAGCAACAGGCTATGCGCCAGCATCTTCACTAGAAAAAGAGGATATCATTTGTAAACGTTGCTTCCGTTTAAAAAACTACAATGAAATTCAACCAGTTTCTTTAACGGATGATGATTTCTTACGTATTTTAAATGGTCTAGGTACTCAAAATGGATTGATTGTTAAAATCGTAGACATTTTTGATTTTAATGGCAGCTGGTTACCAGGTTTACACCGTTTTGTCGGTTCAAACCCTGTGTTATTAATTGCAAATAAAGTGGATTTATTACCGAAATCTGTGAACAAGAAAAAAGTAATTAATTGGATGAAACAAGAAGCGAAGAAATTAGGCTTAAAACCAGTAGATGTTTTACTTGTAAGTGCTGATAAAGGTACAGGAATGGCAGAAGCAATGGAAGCCATTGATTATCATCGTAAAGGTGAAGATGTTTATGTTGTAGGATGTACAAATGTTGGTAAATCAACATTCATTAACCGCATCATTAAAACAGCTACTGGGCAAGGAGATATCATTACGACATCTTACTTCCCAGGAACAACATTAGATATGATTGAAATTCCTTTAGACGATGAAAAAGCAATTTATGATACACCGGGGATTATTAATCACCACCAAATGGCTCATTTCATCGATTCTTCCGAGTTTAAATATATTATGCCTAAAAAAGAAATTAAACCAAAAACATTCCAATTGAATGAAGCTCAAACTTTATTTGTTGGTGCGTTAGCTCGTTTTGATTTCATCAAAGGTGCACGCTCTGGCTTCACTGTTCATATTTCAAATGAATTAACTATTCACCGTACAAAATTAGAAAATGCGGATGAATTATATGAAAACCATCGTGGCGAATTATTAGCTCCACCTTCAGCAAAATTCATCGATCAATTACCTCGTCTTGTACGTCATGAATTTTCAATTAAAGAAGATAAAACAGATATCGTATTCTCAGGACTTGGTTGGATTACTATCCAAGATCCAAATGTAGTTATTGCTGCATATGCACCTGAAGGCGTTGAAGTTACAGTTCGACCTTCATTAATCTAGGAGGAAGTAATATGAAAAAATGGTATGCAGTAATTGGTGACCCAATCGGACATTCTTTATCACCATTTATGCACAATAGTTGGTTTGCTCAGCAAGAAATAGATGCGACATATATTCCTATCCATGTGAAGGCTGAAATGTTGGAACAATCGATTGCGTCCATGAAACTATTAGGAATTGATGGCTTTAATGTGACGATTCCACATAAAGAAAAAATTCTACCATTTTTAGATGAGTTAGATGATATGGCAGAAAAAATGGGTGCAGTAAATACGGTCGTGCGCTTACCAAATGGACAGTTAAAAGGGTATAATACAGATGGATTAGGTTTTGTTCGATCTTTGGAAGAAGCAATTGGACAGCAAAAACGTCAACAACCGCTTTTAATTATTGGAGCAGGTGGAGCCGCAAGGGGAATTGCCTTTGCTTTAGAGGCTTCAGGCTATGAAGATATTACGATTTGTAATCGCACAGTAGAGAAGGCAACATCAATTTGTGAAGAACTAACTCAATCAGCACATTCATTGTCTTTACAACAGGCGAGTGAATGTTTAGATCAATTCTCAATCATCATCCAAACAACACCTGCAGGATTAAAAAATAGCAACTTTGATTTACCTTTTTCAATTAAAAAGTTAAATTCCAAAGCTATTGTTGCGGATATTGTGTATAATCCAATAATGACGCCTTTATTACAGGCAGCATCTGAACAGGGTGCAACAGTCGTGTCAGGATTAGGGATGTTTGTCCATCAAGGTGCCTTAGCGTTCAGCTATTGGACAGGACAAAACCCGGATATTGTAGCTGTGAAAGAGCAGCTACTTGAAAATTTAGGAGGCAATTAAATTTATGTTAACAGGTAAACAAAAACGATTCTTACGCTCAGAAGCACATCATTTAGATCCAATCTTCCAAGTTGGTAAAGGTGGAGTAAATGAAGCGATGCTTGTACAAATGAAACAAGCTATCAATGTGCGTGAGATGATTAAGGTTCGTATTTTAGATAACTGCGAGGAAGACAAACATGTAGTAGCAGAACAATTAGCTGAAGGTACAGGCTCTGAACTTGTACAACTAATCGGACTAACTGTTGTTCTATACAAAGAAGCTTCTAAACGTGAAAACCGTCGTATTGAATTACCACAAGTGAAAAAATAGTAGGTGATTAGATGAGTAAAATAGGCATATTCGGTGGAACATTTAATCCGCCTCATATTGGTCATTTAATAATGGCAAATGAAGTGTTACACGCATTAGATTTAGCTGAAGTGCGCTTTATGCCAAATGCCATTCCACCCCATAAAGCGCAGCCAAATGATGCGACAAGTGCACAACGCTTGCATTTAACGGAGTTAGCTATTGAGGGAAATGAGCATTTTATGATTGAACCGTATGAAATAGAGCAAGGGGGGATATCGTATAGTTACGATACCTTAGCGGCTCTTACCAAACGTGAGCCCGAACATGATTTCTATTTTATTATTGGGGGCGATCAAGTGGATTCCCTGCATAGCTGGTATCGAATTGAGGAATTACTTCACTTTGTGACTTTCGTGGGTGTTAATCGCCCAGGGAACAAGGGAATCACTTCGTTACCTATCACGCATGTTGAGGCACCATTAATCGACCTGTCATCCACTTTAATAAGACAGCGTTTGGCTACTAATCAAACGGTCACTTATTTATTACCCGAGCAAGTGGAACGATTTATTCGAGAGGAAGGGTTATATGGAACGTAGTGAATTATTAGCTGCAATGAAGGACCGTATGCCTGAAAAACGTTATATTCATACAATTGGCGTTGCAGACACAGCGATGAAATTGGCAGAAAAATTTGGCGAGGATGTATCAAAAGCAGAAATCGCAGGAATTTTACATGATAGTTGCAAATTTGCAGATCGTGATTGGATGAGAAGTATTATTGAACAACAGCAAATGGATCCAAGATTAGTACAGTTTCATCACGAACTTTGGCATGGTCCAGTAGGTGCGTATGTAGCTGAAATGGAATTTGGGATTACAGACGCTGATATATTAAATGCAATTCGATACCATACTACTGGTCGCCGCAATGCGAGTGCACTAGAATGTATTGTTTATATTGCAGATTTAATTGAACCAAATCGGAATTTTCCTGGAATAGAAGAACTGCGAAAAGCAGCAGAAGTAAATAATTTACATGATTTATCTGTAATTTGTGTACGTCACTCGATTGAATTTTTATTATCGAAAAAACAAGCTGTTTTCCCCGATTCATTTGATTTCTACAATGATTTGCTTCAAAAGAAAAGAGGATAATTATTATAATGGAAAACCAAAACTTATTAGATATCGTATTTAACGCAGCAGACGACAAAAAGGCCGAGGATATTGTGGTACTTAACATGGAAGGTATCTCGCTTTTAGCTGATCATTTTGTTATTTGTCATGCGAACTCAGAACGTCAAGTTCAATCAATCGCACGTGAAATTAAAAATAAAGCAGGCGAAGCAGGTTTCCACTACAAACGCATCGAAGGTTATGATGGCGGACGTTGGATTTTAGTTGATATCGGAGATGTTGTAGCTCATATCTTCCACCGCGACGAACGTTCTTACTACAATCTTGAACGTCTTTGGGGAGATGCACCAGAAGAATACCTAGAAGATGAGACTTTTGAATAGTTACGGAAGATTTGCAGAGGTGTATGACCAACTTATGCAAGATATCCCGTATGATGCATATGTTCAATGGGTTGCTGAAAAAGCACCAGCCAGCCAGTTTCCAACTCTTTTAGACATCGGCTGTGGTACAGGCGTTATGCTAGAAAAATTACTTGCTAAAGGGTATCAAGCAGCGGGCTTAGATTTATCTGAGGAAATGCTGATGATTGCCAATGAACGATTAAATGCGAATGGGCAACAAGCCTTATTAGTATGTCAGTCAATGGACGAATTAGAAGGTTTCGTGGATTTGGATATTATTACGATTCCAATCGACTCAATCAACTATTTGCCAGAGGTTGAGCAAGTAAAAGAAACGATTTCTCGTGCGTTTGAAGCGTTAAAATCAGGAGGTCATTTATTTTTTGATGTTCATTCTCTATTCAAAATGAATGAAATATTTATGGATGGTCCATTCACATATGATGATGGTGAAATCACTTATTTATGGGATACAGAAGCAGGCGAAGCGCCTCATTCAGTCCATCATGATATGACATTCTTTGTACAAGCAGAAAATGACTTATTCGAACGTTTTGAGGAATATCATTTCCAAAGAACATTCCCTTTGGAAACTTATGTAGCAATGCTTGAAGAGGTAGGTTTCCGTTCGATTGAAGTGACAGCTGATTTTGAAAATGAAAAACCTAGTGAGCAATCACAACGAATTTTCTTCCATGCAGTAAAATAACTAGTTGAATTTTCTGTAAAATATTGTAAGATGGTATTAGCTCCTATGAACTTCCTTAGAAGGGAAGTTTGAGCAATGCCATCTTTTTTATTACCTTACAAAAAGTATGTCGGCATCTCCCTCGTAGCTCTAGTCGGCATGATTATTGCTATTGTAATCATTACAAGGCAAAGTGAATCCCCAATCAGTGAACCCCTACCTGCAGTTGAAATTGCTGCAAATCCACAACAAAAAGCGGAAGAACAAATCCCCCTAAAAAATGAAAACAAGCCATCAACTAGCGTAGTCGTAGATGTGAAAGGCGCAGTAAAACATCCAGGTGTATATGAATTTGAGCAGGAAGCCCGTGTAGAACAAGCCATTGAACAAGCAGGTGGGTTTACACCAGCTGCAAATAAAAAAATAATCAATTTAGCAGCTAAGCTAAAAGATGAAATGGTGATTGATGTGCTTACTAAGAAAGAAACTCCGAAAGAAGGTAGCCAGCAAGCTGGAACGATGCCTACGTCTGCGGTAAGTACTAGTACCTCTGCGATGAATGAACAACCACTTGTTAATTTAAATACAGCTGATGAAACAGAGCTACAAACTTTAAGCGGTATAGGGCCCGCTAAGTCACAAGCTATTATTGCATACCGTACAGAAAATGGCCCTTTTCAAGCGATTGAAGATTTAAAAAAAATATCAGGCTTTGGTGAAAAAACATTTGAACGTCTAAAACCGACAATTACTGTGCAGTAAAACCTATTGAAATTTCTGTCATTTGTACGTAAACTAAAGGAAGTAATTAGAATCGGGGGAGTTCATATGGAGCGAATAACTTGGGACCAATTTTTCATGGCGCAAAGTCATCTTTTAGCACTTAGAAGTACATGCACGCGATTATCAGTTGGATCAACAATTGTACGTGATAAACGAATTATCGCAGGCGGATATAATGGGTCGATTTCAGGGGATGATCACTGTATTGAAAAAGGTTGTTATGTAGTGGACAATCACTGTGTACGTACCGTGCATGCAGAAGTAAATGCACTTTTACAATGTGCAAAATACGGTACTCCAACAAATGGAGCAGATTTATATGTGACTCATTTTCCATGCTTACAATGCACGAAATCAATTATTCAAGCGGGCATTAAAAATCTCTTTTATGCAGAGGATTATAAAAATGATAGCTATGCAGTTGAACTTTTAAAACAAGCGGGCGTTAATATCGTACATGTACCCTTTGAACAATATAAAATTGATTTTTTAAGTGATGAAAAATTAAAACTTTATCTGGAGATGCTAACAGAATTGAGAAGTCGTGGCGCATCTGAAGAACAATTGGCACCATTTGAAAAAAGGGTGGAAGAATTATTTGGATTAAATATCTCTTCAATGAAATAATATACATTGCTTTGTCAGTCCTCATCGCTTTACTAGCAGCGAACGGATCGACAAAGCTTTTATTTTTATATATTCCTTTTATTATATGGCTATTTTGGAGGAAAACGGCGAATATAACGATTGTTTTGGCGATTTTAATAGCGGCTTTATTTTTTTGCATGCTAAAATGGCAAACGCCGTTGCCTACAAATTTGAGTGATAAACAGGAAGTCTACTGGACGAATCAGGTGAAAATTGACGGGAATCAAGTGTTAGGTATGATGAAGAATAGCCAGGGGGTAAAAATATATAGTCGCTATGAAATAAAGGATGAACAAGAAAAGCAGATGTTTATGGCAGAGTCACTTGTGGGAAAACGCTATATGGCGACAGGAAATTGGGAAGAAGCAGCAACAGGAAATCATGAATTTGTTTTTAATATGCAGAAATATTTAAAACAAAATCACGCAGTAGGGATGTATAAAATCACAAATTTACAGGTGATTGAGGAGCATAGAAGCCTTTTTACATTGCTTCATAAGCAACGCTTTTCAATTAATCAACGAATTGATCATTACTTCCCACCAAGTATTCGAGCAGAGGCAAAAGCATTAATCATTGGCGATCAACAAGAGGTAGAACTTGAACACCAGCAAAGCTATCAAAAGTTAGGTATCACCCATCTTTTTGCTATATCAGGCTTACATATTGCTTTACTAAGTTTTATCTTTCAACAGTTTTTGTTGCGATTGCATGTAAGGAGAGAACATGTTTTGCTCCTCTTACTGATTGCGTTGCCTACATATGCAATTATTGCAGGTGGAAGCCCCTCCGTTTGGCGCTCAGTTATTACAGTAGTCGTTATTATGATTATGCAGTGGCTTACCATTGATATTAGTTTAGAAAGTGCTATCTCACTATGCTTTTTAATTTTTGTCAGTGTGGATCCGTTAATGATTTATCAAATAGGCTTTCAATTATCTTTTTTGGCGGCATTAGCTATTATCATATCTTCAACGTATTTAGCACAGTTGAAGAGTTGGTTAACGGCGTCTCTATGGATTACAATCAGCTGTCAATTAATTGTAAGTCCACTTCTGCTCTATCATTTTTATGAAATCTCTCTATCGAGCTTTCTAATGAATTTAGTATTTGTTCCGCTTTTTTCCTATATTGTTTTGCCGATTAATATACTTCTCTTATTTTTAAGTTTTATCCCAGGTCCATTTTTTCATTTTATAGCTACTCTCTATGTACCTTGTCGGCAGTTGTTGACAACTTTGATACAATGGCTAGAACAAATTCCTTACCAAATGTGGAATCCTGGTAGACCATCGCTTTTTCTATTATGTGGCTTACTAATAGTTGTCATTGCTTTTTTCTATGCGATGGAAAGAGGGCGTTTTAGAAAGACAACGATTGTTTTACTCCTCGTTTATTGTGTCTTTTTAAATCAAGCCGTTGCTTATCATGATGATTTACGCATCTCCTTCATTAGTGTAGGGCAAGGCGATAGTACGTTAATTGAGCTACCAAATCAAAAGCAAGTCTATCTGATTGATAGTGGAGGTATTTTACGATTTGCGCAGGAAGGCTGGAAAAAGAAAAAACAAGACTATGAGGTAGGTCGACAGATTATCGTACCTTATTTAAAAGGGCGAGGCATTAACCGAATTGATAAATTGATATTAACCCATGCGGATGCGGATCATGTAGAAGGTGCAGATGAAGTAATGAAACAAATTGCTGTCAGTGAAATTAATATCTCTCCAAGTTCTAGTGAGAAATCTGTAATGGACGATTTATTACGTCAAAGCCAATTAAAAAAAGTACCAATAAAAGAAAAAATGGCAGGAGAAAGTTGGCGTTACGGCGACTTGACGATGACGTATATTATGCCAAGAGATTTAGAATATGAAGGAAATAATGACTCAATTGTTACGGTAATAAATTATCAAGGCTTTCGAATTATTGTACCAGGCGACTTGGAATCTACTGGTGAAAATGAAATAGTAGCCAATAGTCCAGAAACAGTTAGAGATGCTACTATTTTGAAAGCAGGACATCATGGTTCTAAAACATCTACTTCACAGGAGTGGCTTCAAGAGGTTAATCCACAATTAGTTATTTATTCAACTGGAAAGAATAATCGTTACAATCATCCGGCTAAGGAAGTAACTGAGCGAGTGAATAACTTAGGGATTCCAAGTTTTAATACAGCTGAGGTAGGAACCGTTCAGTTGAGCATTAATAGAAGAGCACAGCTTCAAGTTGCACAAAAAAAATACGAGCTGTCGCGGTGACGGTTCGTATTTTTCTTATTCGATTAAGTATAGAAGATTAACGACTTACGAAATCAATAACTACGGGAATAATGTAAATTAAGGCGAAGAACACAAAAGAAACAATAAAACCTACGCCTGAGTCCATAGCGTCATTACGTTTACACTGTACATCTTTTTCAAATGGATTCATAGTTACCCCTCCTAATCATTTCCATTATATAGTATTACTAGAAAAAAAGCTATATTCCATAGGCAGAATGAAAGTGTATTTGTGAGCATTTTTTGAGCAAATTAATGAGCAAAAAGCTTTCTTACATATGTACCCAAATATGAATTTACTAAGCAGCATTCGTCACTAAAGACCTCTTTTTTCTACAAGCTTTCATATTGTCTAATTTCTTCAATACTGTATACTAGAATGGAGATGAAAGGTAGGCGGGATATATGTTTCAACAAGTTTGGAAAGAAATAGGACAAGGTAGAATTGATCCTGTTTATGTACTTTCAGGAGAAGAGTCATATTTTATTGACGAAACGATTCGTAGAATTAAAACAGCTTTAGAACAAGATGGTGAGATTGAGACGACCACTTTTGACTTAGATGAAGTACCTGTAAATCATTTGATAGAAGAGGCAGATACCATTCCATTCTTTACAGAGCGTAAATTAGTAATTGGTAAAAACACCTCTTTTTTAAAAGCGACTGATAAATCAAAGGAAAAAATACAGCATGATTTAAAAATGCTGGAAACTTGGTTAATGTACCCCTCGGAAACAACGGTTACGATTTTCATTGCACCCTATGAAAAATTAGATGAGCGTAAAAAAGTAACGAAGCTCATGAAACAACATACACGTGTTTTACATGCAGAGGCCCCAAAAGAGCGTGATTTGGCCATATGGGTACAAAATGAGGTATCTATGCGTCGCAAATCAATGGATCAACAGGCTGTAGATAAACTAATTGAACTTGTGGGTATGAATATGTTGCATTTGCAATCTGAAATTGAAAAATTGTGTTTTTTCATAGGGGAAGAGCAAACGATTCAGGTTTCACATGTTGAGGAATTAGTGGCAAAAACATTGGAGCAAGATGCATTTAAATTATTGAATGCATATATTGATGGAGATGTATCTACAGCTGTAACGATTTATCATGATTTAATCCGTCAAAAACAGGAGCCCATCGGATTAGTGGCATTATTAGCTTCTCAGGTTCGTCTTATGTCGAATGTGTATTATTTACAAACAAAGGGCTATCATGCACAACAAATAGCAAAAACCTTAAAAGTGAACCCATATCGTGTGAAAAGAATTGTGGAAGATAAACGTGGCGTACGTGATGAATACTTACTGCGTGCACTATATGGTTTAAGTGAAGTTGATTTACAATTAAAAACAATGAGTGGTCGAAGAGAACGTTATTTAGAATTATTTTTAATGAAGCCTTTGGCGAAATAAGGTAAGAAAGAAAAATATACAAATTAATAGCAATTTCATATTTTATATACTATTTTTTACTAAATAGGGTATTAGAAATAGTATGTAAAGAATGAGGGGGCGTTTGCGTTGAGTAAAGTATGGAGAAGAGTCTGGCTAATCATTGGACTAGTCACAATTATCGCTTTAATTGTGAATGAGTTTACTAGTAATCCCTACGCTGAGTATCGGGCAAAAGTAAAATTAGAAACCTATTTAAATGAAAAATATCCAGATCGTTCGTTTGAGATCACAGATGGTAACTACAATTCTAAAAAGGATTTATATAGTTTTACTGTCAAAGACAAATTTGGAGAAAATGAAAACTATTCATTTGAAATTGAGAATGGTCATAATTATACAATTGTACAGGATCGTTTAAAGGAAAGCGAAATTGATGAGGAAGTGAGTAAACGACTTTCAATCGAAGCAAGTAATTCGTTGAAGGAGTTGGTTGAGGCTAAAATCCCGTATGTTAGAAGTGTTACTGCATCTGTTAAGGTGCCGAAACGTTCAGATGGGATTGAATATGCTTCTTGGCAACCAAGCTTTGAGAGTGGAAATACCGAGGCAGCTGCGAAAATACTGATGGATTTTGATGTTTCTGGTATGGACGAGAAAGACATGTATGCAATTTCTAATCAGGTGTATACCATTTTACAACAGGCAGATGTAAATTACTCTACAGCAACGCTTACAGGCTATAAAGTAGGCGGTAAAACAGGAAAGTCTACATGGGATTATGAATATAAGCTCGAATTTGATAAAAATAATAAACCAAAAGCAAATCGTCTAGTAGTTGTTTCTTGATTCCTTGAAGAATTATTTAGATGTTTGATAATCGAAAAAAGGACAGGTGCCAATGGCACCTGTCCTTTTAAATTCTAGCAAGTAGAATTAAGCTTTTTTCATTAAACGAGCTTTAGTACGAGCAGCAGCGTTTTTGTGGATTAAGCCTTTTGAAGCAGCTTTGTCTAATGATTTAACAGCAGCTGATAAAAGTACAGTAGCGTTTTCATCTTTAGCAGTTAAAGCTGTTTCTGCTTTTTTAACAGCAGAACGCATTGCAGTTTTCACTGAAATGTTAGCGTTTTTTGCTTTCTCAGCAGTTTTTACACGTTTGATTGCAGATTTGATGTTTGGCATGAAATTCACCTCCTATAAAGGATCGAGATGAGTAAATTCTCAACTGTGTCTGTATATAATACAACAAGCATCATTATAGCAAACAAACACTAAGGAAATCAAGAGAGATAAACAAAGAATATTTACTTGACAGCCAAAAAATAGACTTTTTTTATGAAAATCTATAGTAAAGTAGTTAAATTCATAAAAATTAGCTTAAATTTATGTATGATAAGTCGATGGTTTTTTATCGAGATCGTATAGAAAACCTCTATAAGTTGGATAAAAACAATGGGCGTAACCATGAGAAATAGATAATTT
>JAGHSJ010000049.1 GCA_018065935.1 Candidatus Kurthia equi | reverse complement strand
ATCATCTTGTCTATATTCACTATATTGGCTTAACAATTCGATTATTTTAGTACATTCACATAGTTGGTGCATTAAAGTTTAGACGTTCCACACCTCTAACTCGAAAAACATGCTATCACAAAATAATTTTCACTTCACTCGATTTTATTGGGTATCTTTATATATAAATATGATTGGTATCCAATTACCCTATTCACTATTATAAAAAAAGAAGCAGAAATCGCATCAGATGACGATTTCTGCTTCCTATAAATAAACTACTTCAAGTAAATACTCATTTTATTCAGTGTGTTTTATCATGAATTGTTTATTTGAATTGTTGGATTGTTTTGTGCAATTCTTCCGATTGCTCTTGAAGACTTTCAGACAATGCATCCATTTGAGAAATTGAACGTACTTGTTCTTCTGTTGCACTTCTTACCTCTTGTGCACCTGCACTTGTTTGTTCTGCAATTGCAGCTACTTCCTGTGATTGATGCGCTGTTTCTTCAATATTATGAAGCTGTTGTTCTACAAAAGTTGAAATTTCCTCAACTGAGCTTGCCATTTTTGTTACGATTGTATTCATACTATCCACTGCATTTGTCGTCTCTGTCACACGATTCATTTCATGCTCGGCAATATTTACTTGAGTTGTCATTTTTGAAACAACTTTTTTCACATCATCTTGCATTGCTTGAATTAATTTTGCAACACCTTGCGCAGCTTCTGCACTACCATCTGCCAATTTACGAACTTCTTCAGCAACTACAGCAAAGCCTTTTCCATGTTCACCTGCACGTGCTGCTTCTATAGAAGCATTTAATGCTAATAAATTGGTTTGTTCAGCGATTGAACCAACTAATTGAATAATATTTTCTACTTCATTCGCATTATGTTCCAATTGATGAATATCTGTTAAAGCCGCTTTATTGCCTTGTGCTATTTCTTCGATGCCCGTTACTAACAGCCCAATTGCAGTTGTTGTACGTTTCAATTCATTAATCATTTCTTCTGAATACGTTGCCGAGGCAACTGCATGATTATTCACTTCATCTGCAAGCATACGAACATCTTCCATAGATTCAGCTGTTACTTGGATAGCTTCCGCAGAACCCGCCGCACCTTCTGAAATTTGAGCAATCGTTTGTGCTATAGCATCTGATTGTTCTAAAGCCTCTTTCGATTCTGCTGATAAAGCTTGTACCGTTTCATTAGTTTGTTGGAAATTCCCCTCAATACTACTTACCATTTTACGTAAGTTTTCGAGCATTGATTCAAAAGCATAGGCTAATGATTGAATTTCATCATTTGTACGTGGAATTTCAATTGACTGATGAATATTACCTTTCGCAGCTTCTAAAGCTACTTTTTCTAATTGTTGTAATGGTTTCACGATGAAGAAAGCTAATACTCCTGCTAAAATCCCTGACCAAACAATACCTAAAGCAAACGTTGCAGCTGCAAATACAAGTGAGCTAGTGTTCGGGAAAAATGTAGGTTGTAAATACTCGATGAAAACTAAACTTGTACCGTATGTAATAACAGCTAAAATGACTACGAATAAAATAAGTTTTTTACGTAGACTAAAAGAATGGCTCTTTTTCATAGAATTTACTCCTCCAAAATCTTCTTTTGGAGTGCGTCAATCGACTTTGAAAGCTCTTCAAAAGTCTGACGGTATACTTCAATACTACCTCCGTATGGATCTGACACATCAGTAGTCTGTCCTTTAACATACTCACTTAAAGTGAAAATCTTATTCGCCATTTGTGGAAAATACTGAACTAATGCATGCATATGTGCTGAGGTCATCGTTAATACGACATCCGCCTGTTCCATATAGTTCAAATCAACCATCGATGACTGGTGATTTTCTTCAATTCCATGCTCCCGCAAAACTGCCTTTGCATTAGGAGACATCGCGCCTCCATTTTGCGTGTATATTCCCGCGGAACGAACCTCTAAGTTACGTATTTTTCTGCTTTTCAAAATAGCTTCTGCCATTGGACTTCTGCAAGTATTACCTGTACAAATAAAATAAATCTGCATGTTGCACCCCTCTATAGTAAAATATACCTATCAAACAGTTAAATTGATACACTTTTTTGACAATTATATTTGTAATTATAGTGTCTAAAGT
>JAGHSJ010000067.1 GCA_018065935.1 Candidatus Kurthia equi | reverse complement strand
CCAATAAGCCCTATTATTTTGAGCAAAATAAGAAAGAACAATGGCGTATTATTTCGCATCTGTCTTTGAATACCTTGTCCTTAATGAAAGACAATGCGGTCAGCCATATTAAAGAACTTTTAGAACTTTATAATTTATCTAAATCAAAAGAAAATCATCTCATTATCGATTCGATTAAAAATATCCATTTTTCTTTGACCCAGAAACTGGTTGAGGCGAAACCTTTTCCATTATTTGTACGAGGCGTTAAAGTCAATTTAAGCATTGATGCACAAGTTTTTAGAGGGCATAGCCTATATATATTTACTCAGCTTTTAAGTCATGTTTTTAATTTAAAAGTTCAAATGAATAGTTATGTAGATGTCATTGTTAGTGATTCAAATAGTCAACAGGAGTTATACCAATGCGTGCAGAACGTTGGTGGCAAGAAGCTTCTGTAATAGAGGATCTGATCACCATACCTACGGCTTATGAGTTTATTCAAGCAACTCGCTTGTTGCGGCACGTGCCGCAGTCATCCAGAGCTGGGTATTGGGCGAATAGCTTTAAATTTCACAGTTCTTTAAATCTTAATTTTCCAGTATCTGAGATTGAAACATTAAAACTGGATAATGAACACATACATATTACCAATCTGATGGTCGGTTTAACCGGTATGCAAGGGGCTTTACCTTATACCTATAGCCATAAAATCAAATACAGTAGTCGGCAGCAGAAAGTAGAAACCATTAACTTTCTGGGATTGTTCAATCATAAGCTCACTGCACAATATGTAGATGCAAGCTTAACTTATCATTTGCCGGTACGTTATGAAATTGAAAAAGAAAATGATTATCTTGATATTCTGCATGCTTTAAATGGTTATGTCAGTTCACAACAAGATCAATGTGAATTAGATGATTATTTCGCTGAATTTTCAGGTTTAATGCAGGGGCAAAATAATACGGCTTATGCTTTAAGCACCATGCTAAATTGTATTTTCAAAGCTGATTTTCAAATCAAAGAGTTTATTAAAGAAAAATTCAAATTAGACGATGCACAAAAAATAACTTTGGGCGGCTTAAGCACAAGTTTATTGGGTGTGAATACCTTCTGTGGTGAAAGTATTCGACAAATCGACGGAAAAATAGAAATCCAGATTGGTCCATTGTCCCGAACAGATTACCTCAGCTTTTTACCCCAGCAGAAAATGAGTGAAAAACTTAAAAAAATCCTCACCACCTGGTGTAGTCCAACCCTCATGGTGGATTTACGTTTGATATTCAAAAAAGAAGAACTACAGCCTCTTTGCCTAAATTCCAACTTACAACTTGGCTTGGCACAAGGGGCTTTTTTAATGCCTAAACCTGCTGAACATAATTCAGAAACTTGTTATGCATTATTGGGAGATATTCAATGATTAAACTCGTTTTAGCAACGTTTAGCAGTATATTTCTAGTGGTCAGCATAGCGATTATTTATTATTGGCGTGATGTGCAATATGATCCATCTAGCATGAATTTATTGTCCTATTTTATTGTTTTACCATTAGTTTTATCTTTAATTCTGCTT
>JAGHSJ010000256.1 GCA_018065935.1 Candidatus Kurthia equi | reverse complement strand
CTGATATAATCATATACAGTGAAGAAGCACTTTACTATTAAGGCATTAGTTTGTCTTAATTGTAAAGTGCTTCTTTTTTTTATAATTTTACTTATAAGGAAGTGGAAGGTTACACGATGTATGAATTAATAATTGCAGAAAAAAAAGATGCCGCGCTTAGTGCTGCTGAAGCATTATCAGGCACATTTAAAAAACACAATGGTTATGTAGTAGGCGAACACGATAATCGTATATATACTTGGGCAATTGGACATCTCGTAAAATTAGCGGAGCCGGAAGCCTATGATCCTGATTGGGCGAATTGGAATTGGTCGAGTTTACCAATGATTCCACAAAAAATTAAAACAGAAATCATTCCTAGTGAGCATACTAAAAAACAGGCAAAAATAGTCAAAGAACTTGCACACAGAGCCGACATTTCACGCATTATTAACTTTGGAGATGCTGGAGCAGAAGGACAACTAATCTATGAATATTTGAAAATTCACCTTCGATTCAACAAACCTGATATGCGGTTATGGACCAATTCATTGATGCCTGAATCGATACAAAAAGCATACAAAGAAATGAAGCCTAATGACGAATATAAACATTTAAAAATGGCCGCTATGACACGGTCCTTGGCAGATTGGATTATAGGTCTAAACGGAACCCGTTCACTTAGTTTAAAAGCAAGTGGGGTAAGTATTGAGCCTAATGATAAAAGTAAAAAAGTTACGACACTTATTAGAGCAGGGCGCGTTCAAACACCGGTTTTACATCTAGTTTACCAGCGAGAAATGCTGCGAAGTCAATTTTCAAAGCTAAAATACTATCCGCTGCAACTCCGATTTCAACAAAATAATGAGGTATTTGATGCTATCTTACACGCTGATAAGATAACTGATCGTAAAATTACAGAAGCTATATTAAATCAAGTTAAAAATGGGCAATCTCTAATTACGCAAGTCGTAGAGAGTGATAAGAAAACGCCCCCACCATTATTATTAAATCTTACAAGTCTTTCGCGTATCGCAAATGAAAGACATGGGTTTACCGCGCAAAAAGCACTTGATGTTTTAGCATCTCTATATTTAAAAAAAGTAGTATCTTATCCTCGAACGGATAGTGAGTTTTTAACTGAAGCTGAAATACCATTAATGCATAAATCTTTTGAAGTTTTAAAAGGACAATTTCCACAACTAGCTGCGAATGCAAACCCTAGCATTGTGAACACATCAAATAAACGCATTTGTCGTCCGGATAAGGTAAATGACCATCACGCCATTCTGCCTGAGCCAACAATTGTAAAAGATTTAACAGCAGACCAACAAAAGATTTATGAAATTGTGCTTGAACGATTTTTTGCTCAATTTCAAAATGATAAATTATATAAACAAAAGGATATTACGGTAGAAGGGAGTGGCCATGTATTTTTAGGCCGCTATAAGCATATTATTAACTTAGGTTGGGAATCTATTTTTAAAATTGAAAACGATGAAGAACAAAAGCAAGATGAGAATGATTTTGTTGGTTATCCATCTGTAAATAATGGAGCTATAGAATTAATTGACGGTACTATCTTAGAAAAAGAAACTGCGCCACCGCCATCCTATACAGATGGATCGCTGATCACCGATATGGAGAATGTTGGGAAATATGTTGAAGATGAAACATTAAGAGCCAAAATTAAAGATGTTGGTATCGGTACCAGTGCAACAAGAGCAGGTATTATTAAAAAATTAGTTGATACAGAATATCTTGTTTATAAAAACACTAAGAGTCTAGGGATAACAAAAAAGGGTATTGCCGTAATTGAGCTTATTAAAAATTCGGGTATTAGTTTATTAATTTCGCCTGAAATGACTGCGCTTTGGGAAAAAGAATTAGAGGATATTAAAAAAGGAAAACCTAACACTAATTTCATGAAAAGTATAATCGCCTTTGCTAATAAGATTGTTTCTGAAGCAAAGATCATTAAATTAGATGAAGTACAGCTCCATGAAGTTCTAGGTACATGTCCGTTGTGTAAAAGTGATATTATAGAAGGTAATAAGCGTTATTATTGTTCAAATAACAAAAATGGTTGCAACTTTTTCATTTGGAGTAAACAATACAATAAAACAATCAGCCATAAAATGTTAGAACAGCTTTTAACTAAAGGTGAAACTAATTATTTAACCTTTACGTCAAATACTCAAAGCAAATATAAAGCTAAATTTACCTTAGATTCAGGTGATAATAACGGTGCTGTAAAAC
>JAGHSJ010000442.1 GCA_018065935.1 Candidatus Kurthia equi | reverse complement strand
TAGCATATAGCCCGCTTGAATTTCAATTCATAGGGTTTTATGCTTGAGTGGTTTTCTATATCCCGAAATTAACCGTTATGACAAAATCTGCTGAAAATATCGAAAAGAAAATTGAAGCCCAATTAGAGAAGCTGAAACAGTTAAAAGCCCAAAAACAAGCCATAGATGCAAGAGAAAAAACCAAGCAAAAGGAACAAGACAGAAAGGATGATACTAGACGCAAAATTCTGCTCGGTTCTTATTTAATTAAGAAAATGCAAAATGAAGCCAACAAAGAAAAAATACTCGCTGAACTCAACGAATATTTAACAGAAGATAGAGATAGACAGCTTTTTGGTTTATCAAATATATAAAGTCATATTCACTCAATCTTTAATTAATTGAGAGAGGATTTACATGATAGTGTTTAGAAAAAAATGGTTTAGGTTGTTGTTTGTTTTTATTGTTCTTTCTACTTTTTGGGTTGTTTTTAATATTTACTATCAAATAAGCGATATTAATAAAATTAACATAAACGGCTTCAATATATTTTGGTATTTTATTTTTTATGCATCAGCTTTTTGGGCATTAAAAGCCTATAACCTAACAACTTATAAAATATTTTTTGCATCTTTTTTTGTAGCTGTAATTTTATGGCTCATGTGTGCAGTCATAGTTTTTAGTTCCCATATATTATTAGGTTTTAGTTTATAGGATATATTTTTTACACTTGGAATCCTGCTTTCTGTAAACATGGATAAAGCTCTCTGAATTTTTCAGGCTCTAAAAGCATATCTGCGATACGAACTGCAAATTGTTGGTAGCTTTCTGTCCCTTGTGAGTACTTACTCATTTCAGGCATTTCAGACATTTTATTCGCAAATAAATGGCGTTGTGCATCTGTCATTTTGATAAAAAAGTCTGGGGTGTTGGGATCACGCTTATTATTGATTTTAGGTTTATCATCTTTTTTTTGCTTAAATTTAAATGAAAATCCAGAAATGATACGTCCTTGCTTATGTTGCTCGTAACTTACTGTGATATCTGTATATTTATTAATTTGTTTAATAGCAGGGTCTAAGACACGATTCTTAAAATCGTAGACTCTAGGATATTCATGCTCCTCAATAGCAAGGCGTTCTCTTAACGTATTTAATTCGATTACTGGAACAACTTTCGTACTTTGCCATTGAATCATCATTTCATAAATACGAATAGCATAAACGCTAGTTAGTTGTGCTGTTTTAGATAATCTATATCGTGTGAAACAATCTTTAAGTTGTCCAATCATGCCAAAAACATCATCGGCTAACTGAAATTTAATATATCCCTGCGTATCTGCATAACTAATTTTTTGCACCCATCTTGATTTAACACATTCTATAAAATCAGGTTTTTGATAGACCCTGTCATACGTGAAATAACGATTAAACAATCGCTCACTGGCATCCCTTAATACCTTATAAGCATCTGATTCATCTGTATTAAATAGCTTGGAGTAGTCTTTTGCATACACTCTAAATTCTCGTGTATGGAATAAGCCTTTATCACTTTCATATTCGGCTAATTCAGTGAACGCTACATGTAGTATTCGGTATTCAGTCAAACTTAAATTAAAGCAAGCTTCAATAAGAGTATTACTTTTTATAACTAGATCATTTTTCATTTAGTTTAAGGATTATTTTTCTGCAATAGAACGACACTATATTATAAAAGTGTTAATTAAAAAACAACATTAATTTTTATTGTCGTTATATAGGGTAAATCTGTCGTTGTATAAGGGTAAATCTGTCGTTGTATAGGCCTGAAGACCATTGCTATATAAGGCTTTCATGCTGTCTAAAACTATTAAAACTATTAAAACTATTAAAAAGAGGGGAGTGCTTAAAACTGCCCTATGTACTCGCTAAAGCTCGTACTCTATTGAAGCTCGTTCCTCGCTTCGTGGGGCAGTTTTTAGTTAATCATGTTTGTGAAATCTAAAAGCAAAAGCATTAGTAATGTATTCGCTTCGCTCATACTTTTTTAAAAGCAAAAGCTCCAAAGTTCGCACCCATTCGGGATGCTCTGTA
>JAGHSJ010000347.1 GCA_018065935.1 Candidatus Kurthia equi | reverse complement strand
TTTCATCATAAACAGCACGAGCGGCATCCGCATCTTTTACCATTTGATCTGGAACTTTGACTACAAATTCAGTTACGCAATACTGCTTATTACTATTGGGATCAGAATTATTGGTACGGACATCATTCACATTGAATGTAATTTGCTGAAGCGTACTTCTTAATTTCCCCATATCAATTGTAACATTTTCACTATCAATCAACTCTTTGACACGCTCTGCAGCAATATCGCTTACTGTTTTACTGAAACTTTCAACAACCAACTGCTTTGCAGTTTCATTATCACATTTCACTGTACTACCTGTGATTGATTGTACTTTGTCACAACCCGACACAAGCAACATGCAACCCGCCAATGCTAATAATTTAAGTTTCATGATTATCCTATTTTCAATTCATCTTTATTTTAAAAAACTAATTACTCATACTCTTCGTCATAGCCTTCCGCTGCTACAACGGCTGCTTGTGCTGCTTCTGTTGATGCATCAGCAGCTACAATAGCGTCATTATTTGCATCATAAGTTGCAGTGTTGGCATTATTTCTTTGTACAGCGGCTTTACTCGCTTCCAGATTTTTAATTTGATTCTTTTCAATTTGTGGTTTTAAGAATGCATAAGTTAAAGTTTCTGAAATTAAGGTTTGTACGTTAGAGGTATTCTTAAGTAGAGCTAAAACTTTGTCACCTTTATCAGTCGGTTGCAGAACATACTCTAGGGTTAAATGAATTTTATTATTTTCATAATTGACACCTAAATTATTGGCATGTTCTTCTACACTCACTACATCAACTTTAGCTCTGGCTTCATCAGATTTTTTGACTAAATCAGAGGGAATCGTTGCTGTCAAATCAATTGAGCATGTCGTTTTCGGACTATTCGGATCAATAAAATCGGTTCTGCTATCAAGCAAACTAAATTGGATGTTTTTTGCCGATAGTTTAAGTTTTGCGGGATCTAAATCCTTAATCGAACCATTTTTAATTAACGCTTTGATTTCACCTTCTAAAGATTGCGCCAAATCATCCTTTAATACCTGTGTTACCAATGATGTTGCGGATTCATCATCACATTTAACATGATTTGAAAAAAGATTATTACAACCCGTTAAAGCTAAAGTTGATACAAACACCACCAGTGTTTTATTGTTAAGTTTCATTAATATACCCTCTTTTATTTACATAATTATAAACAAAATTAGCAATTAATAACAATTTGATCATAAAAAAGCCAGCCGAGGCTGACTTTTATAATTTTTAAAAAACTTTTAAATCAATTAAGCCACAAAAGTTTGCACCACTTTACCTACAACTTTCTGGTTAATAAGCGGCGTATTTTTACCTTGTGAAAGGATAGAATCTTTAGACACTGTCCATTCAAGTTTAGGATCAACCAAAGCCCAACCCGACTCTTCCGTCCAGCAATCGACCATATTGGCCACTTTTGCCGGTGCAAGTGTTACTTTTTCAACCCATTCTAAAGGCTCAAATGGCCTTCATTAATGAGTTGAATACCAAATGCAACGTAAGAATCAAAAGCCGTCATACCCCGTTGTGTTTCA
>JAGHSJ010000365.1 GCA_018065935.1 Candidatus Kurthia equi | reverse complement strand
TAGTGGATATTTTTGCCTATTTTCTATATAATGTATATGTAGCGAAAGGAGCAAAAAAATGGATAAGACGTTTAATTTCAAAACAATTAAGATGAAAGTTTTACTTTGTTTTATGCTAGTATTAGGTGTATTTTTGGCGTACAGTGTATACACGGTAATTAATACGAATATTATTCACAAAAAAACAGACTCACTGGTTTCTAAGGATTTAAAAATACAAACTGCTAATGAAGAAATTGCATTAGATTTTACCACTCAAATTGCTGCTGTCAGGGGGTATATTTTATCAAATGATGAGGATTACTTAGCTATTTTCCATGATTCATACGCTTCATTTATAAAAGATAGTGAACAAATAAATAAAATTCAAAAATCTAAAGAAAATGCTACACTTTTTTCAAAGGCGACTACTTGGAATGAACAAATGGAGACAAATGTAATAAAGTTATACCAAAATGGTGATCGTGAACAAGCACTTAAAAATTTAACTAGTTTAGATAAAACAGGCACAGATATACGAATTAGTTATGAGAAAAATGCTGAAAAATTTTCCAATCAAATAATTTCTAAAGGAAATCAACTTCTTGATAAATTCCAATCCGTATATGTAATAGGGTTGATAGTTACTTTTGCTGCTATTATTGTGTTTATTGCAATTGCCTTATTTACAGCCAATGCGATAGCTCATCCAATCCAAAAAGTAACGAAGCGATTAACTGCTTTAGCAGATGGCGATTTGTCTCAAAAAAATGAAACCATCACTTCTCGAGATGAAATTGGTCAACTATCTAGGCAAACCAATCTTGTCAATGATCATTTGCAAAGTATCATTACTCAAGTAAAAGATATTGCCGATAAGATTGCGGGTAACAGTACATATTTAGCAAATTCTGCAAATGATATTAATAAAGCCACACAACATATATCTACCACTATGCAGGAAATTTCTGAAGGCAGTGAGCAACAAGCCTCAAGTACGACCAATCTTTCTACTACTACAGAAAGCTATGTAGAAAATATACAACGTGCAAATGAAAAAGGTGAACAATTCTATCAGGTCTCAAAAGACGTATTACAAGCAACATCTACAGGCTCAGATTTAATGCAAGAATCTACACTTCAAATGCAGTCTATAGATAAAATCATCAATAATGCCGTCAGTAATATTCAAGTTTTAAATAGTGAATCTGAAGAGATTTCTTCGTTAATAGAAGTGATTAATGATATCGCTCAACAAACAAATTTACTTGCGTTAAATGCGGCAATTGAATCGGCAAGAGCTGGAGAAGCTGGCAAGGGATTTGCTGTTGTTGCTGATGAAGTGAGAAAATTGGCAGAACAAGTATCCGGATCTGTAACAGATATTTCTGTCATCGTCGAAAATATTCAAGTAAATACAAAAACAATGTCTGATTCACTTGAAATTGGCTATGATGAAGTCGTAAAAGGAACTCAAAAAATTCAGGAAACGAGTTCAACATTTACTGAAATTTATGATTCTGTATCCAATATGTCTCTAGGTATTCAGGAAATATCTAATGATTTACACTCTATTAAGGAAGGTTCATTTATCGTTCAGAAATCAGTAGATGACTTAGCATCCGTTTCTGAAGAATCTGCTGCTGGTGTACAAGAGACTACTGCTACGATTGAAGAGACTACTAGCTCTATGGAAGAAATATCTAATCACGCGGATGATTTATCAAGAATGTCACAGCAATTAATTGAAATGACAAATAAATTCAATTTAAACTAAGCACTAGAACTCGGCTGAAACTTTTCATTTCGTGCTTTCTTTATAACAAACACACAAAAAAGACCACCACTCATAGTGATGGTCTTTTTTGTTCTACGCTATTGCCTAAAATTTCAATTCAAACCATCTTCTCTCCACCCTTTCCAATAAGCTGCTGAAACAAAAGGCTAAAAACACAAACTGTGATTTTTATCTTTCTTATTTTCAATAAATGAATGAATTTCTCTTCTTTTGTTTCAGTCTAAGTTCCTTATTTTTAACCCATTACGTATAAAAACAATCAAACTTTCATTCCATTAGTTTAGCAAAAAATTTTATTTGGCATTTAAGTTTTCATATGTCATGCTATACATGACTAAAAAAACTGAGGTGTTTTATATGAATTCAATCTTTTTAATTGAAGATGATATCGCAATTGCCGAACAAATTGAACAACATTTTGGACATTGGAACTTGCAGGTTACTATTGCCTCCGACTTCCAACAAATATTACATGACTTCCAGATTCTTCAACCTGACTTAGTCATTATTGATATTCAGTTACCTTATTTTGATGGCTTCCATTGGTGCAGAGAAATACGACTTCAGTCACAAGTGCCCATCATTTTTCTTTCCTCTCGTGATCAACCATTAGACATGATTATGGCTATGCAGCTTGGAGCTGATGACTATATTCAGAAACCATTTCATAGTGATGTACTTCTGTCAAAAGTGCAGGCCATCTTGCGTAGAACCTATGAATACTCCACCCACCAAACAGATTCTACACTTTGGAACGGAGCAACTATTGATTATGCAAGTAGTATACTTAGCTATCAAAATAAAGAACTTCAGTTAACGAAAAATGAACAATTTATTTTGAAAATTTTACTTGAACATGAAAATGAAATTGTATCGAGAGATGATTTAATGCGCCGTTTATGGGACGATGAACGTTTTGTAAATGACAATACATTAACCGTTAATGTCAATCGTCTACGGACAAAATTGAAAGAAATCGGCTTGGATGATGTCATTGAGACAAAAAAAGGATTAGGCTATATGGCTATTAGAAAGGAGAGATGATTTGATGACAGTTTTATTTTTGCGCGATCAATTGTCATGGATAGTATTTACTCTCTTTTTAGTAGCGTGGGTTAATATTTTATTTTATTTGGATACCGGGTTAAATGGTGAATCTATTGTTTATGTGAATTTAACCTCTTTATTTTTCATCCTTAGCTTTTTGATTTATAAATATAGGTGCTTGCGTGTGCAATTGAAGAGACAGACATTTTTGTCATACCACGCACATTCTATCATTGATTTGTATGAACAGGAATACGAAAAATTGATCTATTCTATGGAACAACAAAAAAACGCTCTTTCTGTTCGTTTTCAAGAACAAGCAGATGAGCAAATCCATTGGATACATGAAATAAAAACACCATTAACAGCACAGCGACTAATGATTGATACGATGCCCCCTTCTAAAAAGAAACAGGAGCTTGAATTAGAATGGTTACGTATTCATCTGCTTTTGGATCAAACTTTGCACACCCTCCGTATGTCTAGTCTTGAACAAGATTTAATCCTGCAACAAGTCAATTTAAAAAATGCTGTCGTTGATGAAATTAAGGCATTGCAGAGCTGGTTCATTTCACAGGATATGGAAATAGAAATTGAGAATCTAAATATAGATGTCATTAGTGATAAAAAATGGTTACAAATCATTATTCGTCAGTTATTGTCAAATGCGATTAAGTACAGTCCTAAAGGGTCATCTATCACCATTAAAGGTGGGATTGCTAGTAATAAACACATCTATGTAGAAATTATCGACCACGGGCAAGGTATTGCTTCGCAAGATATACCCAGAATTTTTCATAGAGGTTTTACTGGAACGATTGGACGTAAACAAAGTGCTTCTACAGGAATGGGCTTATACTTAGTTAAGAATATTGCGGATAAATTAAAAATCAATATCCAAGTTGATTCAATTCTTAATGAAGGAACCACCATTCGCCTATTCTTCCCGATGCCGAATAAAATTGACATTTTTCAAGCAAAGTGACAACAATGTCATGTTAAATAATAAAATGTCACCTAATTCAAACGACTGTCACGTTTATACACTCTATACTTAGGTCATATAAAGAAGGAGGCGTTTTAATTGGACGTTGTCAAAGCGCGTAAATTAACAAAGGTTTATGGTAAAAAGCAACAAGCTCAACTTGTTTTAAAAGGACTGGATTTTAATGTGCAAGAAGGTGAATTTGTTGGCATTATGGGCCCTTCTGGTTCTGGGAAAACTACACTTCTTAATGTGTTATGCTCCATCGATAAGCCAACTGAAGGAGTTGTAGAAATCAATGGTCAATCTATCCATGATTTAAATGCAAAAAAAATGGCGCAATTACGTCGCACAGAAATGGGTTTTATTTTTCAAGATTATAATTTATTAGATACACTTACTGTGAAAGAAAACATTCTTTTACCTTTAGCTGTCAATAAAATCAAAAAACAAGAAGCAGAAATCCGTTGCCAACAATTGGTGAAGCAATTAGGAATCGGTGATATTCTAACAAAGTATCCAAATGAAATTTCAGGCGGACAAAAACAGCGTACTGCAGCTGCTCGTGCATTAATCATGCAACCTTCAATTGTATTTGCTGATGAACCAACTGGTGCACTTGATTCAAAATCAGCTACTTCCCTGCTTGAAAGCCTCGAATTATTAAATAAAAACAATGCGATTACAATTATGATGGTATCTCATGATCCAATTGCGACAAGCTTCTGTAGTCGAGTTTTATTCTTAAAAGATGGCGCCATTTATACAGAACTTTATAAAGGAGAACAAAGTCGTACAGAATTCTTCCAGCAAATCATGAATACCCAAGCAGTTTTAGGCGGTGATATTAGTGAGAATTAGTACATTAATTTTACGTAGTATGCGTAAAAACATCCGCCATTACTTTCTCTATTTTTTCTCGCTTATCTTTAGTACCACGCTGTATTTCTCTTTTGTGACGATTTCAACAAATGACAATATCGTTCATTTACAGGAATCTAGTATGAAAGCGGGAGCTGCCTTTAAAGCGGGCTCGGTTATTTTACTCATCATCGTAGTATTATTTGTTTTTTATGCGAACCAATTATTTATGAAACGTCGCAGTAAAGAAATTGGTTTATACCAAATGATTGGCATGCCTAAATCAACTATCAATGGCATGCTAATTATTGAAAATATCATATTATGGATTAGTGCTATTTTTACGGGTATCTTATTCGGCTTCTTTTTCTCACGTTTCTTCACGATGATTTTCTTAAAGGTCGTTAATAATGATAAGGTTGTTTCTATGTATTTTTCAAAAGAGGCACTTTTACAAACACTTCTAGTCTTTGCCATAATTTTAATTTTAATCCTCTTGCAAACTATTTGGCTCGTTTCACGTTCTAAGCTACTTGATTTGTTCAAAGCAAATAGTAAAGTAGAGCAACGTGTAAAAAAATTATCTTCTTTGAAAATTATTTTAGGGATTGCGGGATTAGTGCTTATTATTTATGGATATTATCGTTCTACCATCCTTTTTGATGTGAATGAGAATACAACCATGACGGATTTAACCATTTCCATGGGGATTATTTTAGCCTCTGTCATTTTGGGTACATTTCTTGTGTTCCACTACTCCATTTCATTCATTATGAATGCGATTCGTGGGAGTAAAAAGGGGCATTTATCGATTTCTGATGTACTCGCTATCTCCCCTATTATGCATCGCATGCGTGCAAGTTCTATTTCACTTTCGCTTATTACCATTTTAACAGCGCTGGCACTTGGTGTATTATCACTCGGCTATATCGCATACTACGGTGTAACTGCTTCAACCAATCAAAATTCACCGTATGATTATATGACATTTAATGAACAAAGTACGTTCGAAAAGTCGCTCAATGAAGCAGAAATCGACTACACTAAAACAGAATTCCAATTATTAAATGTACAAGCTGATACCTACGCCTTAATGGCGAATCCTGTGGAAGAAACAAACTTTACAAAGGATTATGACACGATCTTTATTCGAGCATCTGACGTGAAACAAATCTTCCCAGCTTTAAATTTAAAAGAGGATGAAGCTGTTATTAGTGGGTACAGTAATATTATGGAAAAACTGATGCAAGTTTCAACTAACAAACATTTTGAAGTCGATATGAACGGATTAAAAAAACAAGTTTTATTAAAAGATATTCAAAAACAAAATGTGTTACCGCCAGAAATCACCTATGGTAACCCTGCATTTATTATTTCTGATGCACTATTCGATTCATTGAGTCTACAAGCACATGTGAAAAAGCAAACCATTTGGAAAAGCATTCAAGGTTATGATGTTGCTTCAAGTGATTTAAAACATGCAGAAGATTTGTTTATCAAAACAACCAAAAATGGGACATTCACAACGGATGACGTAACACTAGTCGCTGAATCGAAACAAAAAGCTACAAAAGCTTCTGTGGAGCGTATTGGCTTGGTTATCTTCATCGCTGGATTCATCGGTCTAGCCTTCTTATTTGCTACAGGTAGCATTCTATACTTCAAGCAAATGTCTGAAGCAGAAGATGAACGTCATTCATTCGTCATCATGCGTAAAATCGGCTTCACCGTACAGGAAATCATGCGTGGTATTTATGTTAAACAATTACTAAGCTTTGGTTTACCTCTACTCATTGGTATTTTACACAGTTATTTTGCTGTTCGATGTGGCTGGATCTTCTTTGGAAGTGAATTATATACCCCATTATTCATTACAATGGGACTTTATGTTGTTCTTTACTCTCTATTTGCTGTATTAACTGCACGTTACTATAAAAAGATTGTCACTAATGCCCTTTAGATAGTAGAATAGAGGTAACTTGATAAAAGGAGTTTTTCATATGCCTCAAATGAACGAATTAGATAAAATGTATATTATGAAAGAACTTGCTCGTCTTGCAAAATTATTAGATGACAATAAAGTCACACAAGCTGAATATTTAAAAGAAAAAGAAAAACTTATGGAACTTTTGCGTAAATTTAACCCATCTATTTAGAGTGGACATCGATATACATTAGATATACTGCATAGATTCCTTACACCAAAAAAGTCGTGCCCATTTAAGGCACGACTTTTTTCTATTCATTAGTTGTTAAATTTAAAAACTTTAAAGGAGGTTGTTAGAATGAGTGGTTTATTCGCTTGCATTATTTTTATGTTTTCTCTAGCCATCTATATCGCCAACGAATTTTTTCATCTGAATTTATTTCAAGGTGAGGCATACCTACTGATTATATCTCTGCTCCCATTAATCGGAATTATTTTCGGAATATGGGCAAAGGGAATCTGGCATTTTATCGGGGTTTTAGGAAACTTAGCCGTATTTATACTCGCTACTTTAATACCTCTTTATCGAATTTTTATTTAAAAAATATTTTTTTACCTATCCATCTACTCTGGAAATAGAAATTTATCTTTCATCTAAAAAGAATGTCGCTCGCTGTTCTTTCACCCATTCTTCCACATGATTGTCACTACGATTAATTAAACGATTGACAAGTACATCATGCCATACATAGTCTTCCAATAAACGAATATGAACGGGATCATCTGTGAAAAATGCAGTAGATTGTTCATCAATAGAAGGCCCATAAACTAATTTTTCACTATCTACTGAGACGATAAACCACCGACTTGATGTTGGTCTTTCTGTGAAATATGTAATCCGATGTGTATCGACTGTAGGAATAACATCCTCTACATGCAATGTAATGCCATGAATCGCTAACTCATCTGAACGAGCTTCTAAAAATGGTCGCAATCTATCATACATATCATTCCACATGGATAAAATGATTTTAGATTTTGCCGATTGAATAATCGTTTGACAATAACTTAGAATCGCCTCTTCTTCATGTAGAACCATAACTGTTTTTTCTTCTCTTGGTGTTTTTACTTCTAATTCTTTTAATGATTGGGAGAGATTACGAAAATCTTCTTCCCAAGCAGTTGTTGTTTTTTGTAAAAACACATCTACTGGTAATGGTTTATAAGTCGTCTTAGCAGTCGATTCGTTTTTAGAGACGATTCCTTTGGTGATTAAACTCGTCAATACATCGTAAATACGCGCCCTAGGAATTCCTGAATCTTTACTTATTTGATACGCTGTAACATCACTATTTTGTAATAATGCAATATATGCTTTTGATTCATACTGTGTGTAGCCAGTATTCTTTAGTAGCTCTATTATTTTCTGCATTTTGTCCTCCCTTGCTGAATCTGACTTTTATTATTTACAATTATAGCATATTTAGTTACTATTAGTGTAGTAACTAAATTACGAGAGGATTTTTCTATGCCATTTGATATTGATTTAGATATACTTTTGATTTTAATCATCGCAGGGTTTGTAGCAGCCTTCATAGACTCTGTTGTTGGTGGTGGCGGACTAATCGGTCTACCCGTATTGATGTATCTTGGACTAAGTCCTGCAGCTTCAGTAGCTACAAATAAATTAGCTGGAATGGTTGGCTCACTGACTTCTACCATTACCTTCTATCGTTCAGGAAAATTAGACATAAAAGCTGGACTTAAATATTTTCCCCTAACATTTTTCGGTGGTTTACTTG
>JAGHSJ010000259.1 GCA_018065935.1 Candidatus Kurthia equi | reverse complement strand
GTAAACGAAAGCCTGAAATATACTGACAATCAAGTGCTGCCATGCCTACTAATTCTCCCTCTACTAACGCCCCAATCACATAGCCATTATGCAGATGAATATCTTGAACGAGCAGCAAGCGTTGTTCAAGGTTCTTCGAATATACCTCTTTATGATTGAGTGTTAATTTTAATTCCCCCTCAATCACTTCATAAAATTCAGTAGGCACTTTCTTTTGTTGAAGTACTGTTAATTTTTGTAGTTCCTCATAAGTTAATTTTTTAAATTCCATTAAAATACTGCTCCTTTTTAAAAAATAAAAAGCAGCGACTGTCCGATTAGAACGCTCACTGCTTTTTGCTTTATTTAAGCGAAATAAATGCATATAACACGAAAAATATAACCATCATCATTAAAATAAAGAAATTTGAAACGGCTAAGCCATTTATAAAAATCATCACAATGAAGCATAATAAGAAAATGACTAGCATGAGGACATGGTGATGTTTCAATTTTGCAGATGCCAAACGGTATGAACCAAAGACAAAGAAAGTAGCAAGTAAATACATCAGCATGGCGACAAAAATAAATAATAAGATAAATGTGGTATCCATATGTTCTTGGAATAAAAGACGTACAGATATCGTAATCATACTAATCGCCATTAGAATAAATAGGTGACCATAAATAATACGCTGACCTGCTGACTGTTTCGTCTTATCAATTTTATAATCAATATTATCAAAATACTGCCACCCCATCGAAATAATCAAAATACAAAATAGCACGCCATACATGATATTCCAAAGATTATCAGGGTTCGGTTGAATAATTAAAATCGTACTAACAAGCATCTCACCAAAAAGAATCGTTGTAAACTGGCTAAATCGCTCAATTAAATGTTCCCCATTTACCGGACTTTTCACTAAATATTTACGGCCAAACATCGGCACAACAATATCAATAACAATGCCTAAATATAAGAAGAAATAGCGCCACCATGAATCAAAGCATACGGAGATAAGGGAAATAGCAATGCCAATCCAAAAACAGCGTCCCAAATACTGTGCTACTTTTTTACCTGCTCCTTCTTCCGTGCGAGAAGCAACCATGTATTGAATCGCAGTCAATGCACGTAAACCTAAATACCCTACTAAAAATGGTAAGAATGCTGAATCAAAATCGGTTGTTAAACTCGCAATCATAATAATAGCGAAAATCATTTGTAAAATCATAAACAATCGGTGGTGAATCAAATCATTACCAAAGCGATTCGTAAATAAAGTTTGCCCGACCCAACTCCACCAAATCGGTATGAAAATTAAAATAAATTTAAAAATATATTCAAATGGGATTTCCCCATTCTCAATATGAAACAGTACGCCTGTCACAGTTGCAATTGCCGCAACGAATAATAAATCTGAAAATAACTCAAGCCATGTTATTTTTTTTGACTCCAGAAAAAGCCCTCCCTATTTTAGCTATTTTCATCAGTATATAGCACCCATTATTATCGTCAATATCTTTTCCTCATAATAAAGAAATCTATGTAAGAAACATTTAATTAAGCACAAAAAAGCTCCCCCAAAAAAGAAGGGAAGCTTACATCAATAGATTAGTCGAGTAATTCCTGCTGTTCAACAATTAAAAAATCACTTGGTTTCACACCATCCATGCCAACCATTGGTGACACTTGCATGAAATTATCCATCGTTAAAGAAAAGTTTTTTGCAGTCGTTTCTTCTGATGTTTGTTCGTTCTCTTGATTTGCAGACTCTTCAGCTTGTAATTTTACTTCAATTTCATCGGCTGATTCAACCAATCTGCTAGAAAGAGAGGTTTGTCGTAATACATCCGAATTATTTTGAATACCACGCATAAAGGTATCTGACTCCCCTACAAGAATCAAGAAATTCTTCGCACGTGTTAAACCTGTATACAACAGGTTTTTACGTAGCATTTTTGAATAGCTACGTACAACAGGCATGATGACCATAGGGAATTCACTCCCCTGTGATTTATGGATGGAACAACAATATGCTAATGTAATCTGATTCAAATCGGAGCGCTCATAGGTCACTTCAATTCCATCAAACGAAACGACGATGGTATCTTGTTTTTCAGTTGTTTCCTTCGCGAGTAAAATAGCGATAATTTCGCCCATATCTCCGTTAAATACATTACTGTTCGGCTGATTCACTAATTGTAATACCTTGTCACCAATACGATATTTCGTATCACCATATGTGATTTCTTTCGATTTAACCGTTTTCTTTGGATTAACAAATTCTTGGATCATTCGATTCAATGCATCAATTCCTGCATCTCCACGATACATAGGAGCAAGAACTTGGACATCATGAATCGAAAACCCTTTTTTCAAGGCAGAGCCGATAATTTGTTGAACGACACCTGCAACTTGAGCAGTTGATGCTGGGATAAACGAACGATCCGATGTTTTTTCGGTTAAATTTGTCGGCACTTTATTCATCTTCATTTGATGGGCTAATTCTATAATAGAGGAGCCATCCGCTTGACGATATACATTCGTTAACTCAACCGTTGGAATTGCTTTTGAGGCAAGCAAATCTTTTAGCACCTGACCTGGGCCAACTGGTGGTAATTGATCTTGGTCTCCTACAAAAACAATCTGACATTTTTCATTTAAGGCACGTAAAAGCTGATGTGCTAGCCATGTATCGACCATAGACATCTCATCGACAATGATTAGGCGACCACCAATTTCTCGTTCCGTCTCTTCAGATTTATCTTGACCATTAAATCCGAGTAAACGGTGAATCGTTTGTGCAGGTAAGCCTGTTGATTCACTTAACCTTTTCGCTGCACGCCCTGTTGGTGCTACTAAGACAATTGGAAATTCTTCGTCCTTTTTACTATACTCTTTTGGATCTAAAGATAATCCATTTAGCTCAGCAAAAACATCAACGATTCCTCGAACGACCGTTGTCTTACCCGTACCAGGTCCGCCTGTTAAAATCATAACCGCACTATTAATTGCCGTTTCAATGGCATGGATTTGAGTTTCCGCATAAGAAACACCAAAACGTTCTTCTGCATCACCAATCCATTTGCGAATTTCAGCGACTGGGAACGCAGAATGTTCTTCATTTTTCTCTTTTAATTGTAGAATTTTCGAGGCTATTCCTACTTCAGAATAATAAAGTGATGGAATATATAGACGCATTTCCTCGCCACATAATTTGCCTTCTTCCCCTAAACGAATAATTGCCTGGGAAATTTCATCATAGCTAATTTCAACGCGCTGACTGGATTCCAGCAAAGCTTTTGCTTGTGGTAACACTTGGCCAGCTTCGATAAAAGTATGTCCCTCAGAAATAGATGCTTGGTTCACTAAATGAAGCACTGCTGCTTCTATTCGGTGAGGATGCGCACCCGTAATTCCTAAAATCGCACCTAAATCATCTGCACGTTGGAAACCAACACCTTCTACATCTGAAATCAGACGATAGGGATTTTCCTGAAGTAATTGTAATGTCTCATCTAAGTATAATTGATAAATTTTTATTGCTAATTGCGCACCAAAACCCCATTCACCTAATTTGATCATGATGCGGTCCATACCTAAATTTTGTTTAAGTACAAGGCGTAGCGTTTCTTTCTTTTCTTCATTTAGCCTTGGAATATCATCCAAAGATGAAGGATCGGTAATAATAATCTTAATTGCATCCGCACCAAGTTTTTTCACGATGATTTTAGCTGTTCGTTCACCAATACCAGGGAATAAGTCACTGCTTAAATACGAAATAACCCCTGATTCAGTAGCAGGGATTTCTTTTTCAAACGTTTCGGCTTTAAATTGTGTACCATATTTTGGATGATTCGTCATACGTCCCGTGAAGCGATACATTGAATCCTCTACAACCTTTGGAAAATATCCAGCGACTATCACTTCTTTATCTTTATAATCTGTATTCGTCTCTTGAATTTTCAATTTGATAATGGAGAATAAATTTTCTGCATTATGAAAAATAGAGACGACAGGTCGACCTACTACGAACATTGGTTCATCCGTAAATAGTGAAAGATTTTCAGTCAACGCTGTCCCCTCCTTTTACTGAGCGTCTTTTTGGCTAAGCATGTCGTAAATATAACGTGCTTGGTCAAACTCAGGTTGTAGTGTGAAAGCTTGTTTTAAATGATATTTTGCATCTTTTACATTATCCGAAGATACTGCAAATAATACACCTAAATTGTAATGTGCATCCGCATTATTCCAATCTTCATCAATGATATGACGAAGTTCTTTTTCTGCTTCAACAAACATTTCTAAAGAACACATGACAATTGCGAAAGATAAACGAATTTGAATATCATCTGGTGCTAATTCAGCAGCTCTTTGTAAATATGGAAGAGCTAACTTCGTATCCCCATTTGCTTCAAATGATTTACCTAGCATGAAGTAAGCATCTGCTCCTTCAATACCATGGCGGATTGAACGTTCGTATAATTTCGCCGCTTCTTGATAGCGTTCATTATTATAATATAAGTTAGCTAAACCATAGTATGCAGTTGCAGCTGACTCATCTAAAGTTAATGCTTTTTGGAAAAAGCGTTCGGCACGTTCATTCTCATCCATAGATGCTAATAAATTACCAAAGTTAATATAGCCAATTGCTTCTTCAGGATTTGCTTCAATTGCTTCATTAAAAGCTTTTGCTGCATCCTCGAAGCGTTTTTCTTGCATCGCTTTGATGCCTTCTTCATTGTGATTCAAAAAAACCCAACTCCTATTACCCTACGTATGTTAATTTTTTGCCTTCTTTAAATACTTCATCAATTGTAGCGCCACCTAAGCACACTTCTCCATCATATAAAACGACAGATTGTCCTGGTGTAATCGCACGTGTCGGTTCTGAGAATGTCACATGCCAATCGCCATTTTCTAATACTTCAACATCTACCGGTACATCTTCTTGACGGTAGCGGAATTTAGCTGTACAGCTGAATTTAGCTGGTAACGTTTCATCCATAGTTGTGCTTGTTTTCACCGCTTTTAAACTTGTTGAATACAGTTTATCGTGGTGGAAGCCTTGCCCAACTAATAAGACATTACGTTTTAAATCTTTTCCGATAGCAAACCAAGGTTCACCATCTCCACCAATACCTAAACCATGACGTTGGCCTAATGTATAGTACATTAACCCATCATGTTTACCCATTACTTTACCATCAAATGTTTCCATATTACCTGGTTGTGCGGGTAAATACTGGCCTAAGAATTGTTTGAAATTACGTTCTCCAATAAAGCAAATACCTGTAGAATCTTTTTTCTTCGCAGTTGCCAGTCCTGCTTCTGCTGCAATTTCACGTACGCGTGGTTTTTCAATGTCACCGATTGGGAACATTACGTGTGAAAGTTGTTCTTGTGATAATTGGTTTAAGAAGTACGTTTGGTCTTTATTATTATCGACACCACGTAACATCTTCACGCCATCTTCACCTTGTTCAATACGTGCATAGTGACCTGTTGCTAAGTAATCTGCCCCAAGTTTTAATGCATGCTCTAAAAAGGCTTTGAATTTAATTTCTTTATTACACATAACATCTGGATTCGGTGTGCGACCTGCTTTGTATTCCTCTAAGAAATACGTAAACACTTTATCCCAGTATTGTTTTTCAAAATTAACTGCATAATAAGGAATACCAATTTGGTTACATACTTTAATAACATCCTCATAATCTTCTGTTGCTGTACACATACCATTTTCATCCGTGTCATCCCAGTTTTTCATGAAGATACCGATTACGTCATAGCCTTGCTCTTTTAATAAATGAGCTGCTACTGAAGAATCGACACCACCTGACATACCGACTACTACGCGGATTTTTGATTTATCTTTTACTTCTACCATTTAGTGTTCACCTGATTTCTATACATTCGCAAATCTTTTAACAATTGAAATTGTTCGTTGTGCTGCCTCTGCTACTTTATCATTTGATAGACCATATCCGAAACTAAAACGAATCGAGTTTCGTAATTCTTTTGATTGTTTACCAAACATTGCTACAAGAACATGTGACGGATCAATCGAGCCAGCAGTACATGCTGAACCACTTGAAACTTCTACCCCAGCCATATCTAAGTTAATTAAGAAGGATTCTACGTCCATTCCGTCAAAACTAATATTTAAGACATGCGGTAATTTATTTGAAGAACATCCATTTACTTTAAAGGCTATGTCCGATTCTGTAAATGCCTTTAGCATAATTTCTTGATATTCTGTATACTGCGCGGCTTTTTCTGTTAAAGTTTGTTGTGCTAGCTCTACTGCTTTTGCAAAACCAACGATGGCTGGCACATTCTCCGTACCTGCACGGCGTTTACGTTCCTGTTCGCCACCTAAAATCAATGATTGCAAGGCAATGCCATCTCGTTGATAAAGAATACCTAACCCTTTCGGACCGTTTAATTTATGAGCTGATGCTGATAATAAATCTATTTTTAATTCATTCACATCTATTTTTTCGATTCCAAATGCTTGGACAGCATCTGTATGGAAACTGGCTTGATGATTCACTAATAATTCACCAATTTCTTTAATTGGTTGAACAGAACCCACCTCGTTATTCCCATACATGATCGTCACAAGAATGGTATCCTCACGAAGTGCATTTTTAAAATCTACTAATGAAATAACGCCTTCCTTTGTAACAGGTAAGTAAGTTACTTCAAAGCCATCTGCTTCTAAACGCTGGCATGTATGCAATACTGCATGGTGTTCTATCGCTGTTGTAATAATATGACGCCCTTCATGTCGACGTGCATATGCCGTACCAGAAATGGCTTGGTTATCCGCTTCAGAACCCCCACCAGTAAAGATGATTTCGTGGTCCTTTGCCCCGATAGCTGAGGCTATCGTATGACGTGATTCATCTAAATATTTTCGAGCATGACGACCTAATTGATGAATACTTGATGGATTACCAAACACCTCTTTCATCGCTTCTGCCATTACATCCACAACAGCTGGGTGCATAGGTGAAGTAGCCGCATGGTCTAAATATATTTCGTTCATGAAAAAAATCTCCTTTTAAATGTAGAACATAAAATTATCTTCTGTATTTTCTTCTGTATATTTTGCTAAATCTTCAAGGCTAGTCATATCTAACACTGTTTTTACTGCATCGCGAATACGCATCCAAAGTTCTCTTTGGGGTGGTGCTTCATTTTCGATACCCTCAACTGGTTGAATCGGTCCTTCTAATACTTTAATAACATCTGCAGCTGAAATCAAATGTGGCGGCTTAGATAGCATGTAACCACCATATGCACCACGGACGCTTTTTACAAGTCCAGAATTACGTAATGGAGATACTAGTTGTTCTAAATACGCTTCTGATAAATGATTGTCTGCTGCGATTTGGCGTAGTGGAATTGGCCCTTGACCATATTGTTTTGAAAGTTCGATCATAATTGTTAAGCCATAACGGCCTTTTGTTGAGATTTTCAATTAAATGCACCTCTATTTTTTATATTCTTTATCGTTAAATTATAACATATTACCACCCATTGTACTTGGTTTTGATATACTAATCATAGGATGTTTCACTGATTTTATTGCATGAAGGAGGATATATATGTCAAATGAACCATTGGCCTACCGTATGCGCCCAAGAAATATCGATGAAATTGTTGGCCACAAGGAAATTATTGGCCCCCATACAAATTTATATAAAATGATAAAAAAAGGACATGTTCCCTCCATGTTGCTCTACGGCTCACCAGGTATAGGAAAGACTTCATTAGCCTATGCAATCGCAGGCAGCGTTGACACACCTTTTTTTGCATTAAACGCGACACGTGCAGGAAAGAAAGATATCGAAGGCATTGTAAATGAAGCGCATTTCTCGGGACAGGTTATTTTATTTTTAGACGAAATCCATCGTTTTAATAAATTACAGCAGGATACACTGCTTCCTCACGTAGAAAATGGCTCAATTATACTGATTGGTGCAACTACTGAAAATCCCTACCATGATGTAAATCCTGCGATTCGTTCTCGCTGCGGAGAAATCAAACAGCTCCAGCGACTGACTGTTAAGGACATAGAAGAACTTGTGAAACAAGCCTTACATGATGAGCAACGTGGCTTAGGTAAATATGCGATTCAAATGACGGATGAACAATTGAAAAAAGTCGCAGAATCAGGTAATGGAGATGCACGCAAATCTCTAAACTTACTCGAATCCATTTATTATTCAGCAGATGAAGTCGATGATGTAGCAATTGTTACGGATGAAATCGTCAATAGCTTAGCTGAAAAAATTGGCGTATTCGGAGATAAAAAAGGCGACCAATTTTATAATTTATTATCGGCTTTGCAAAAATCGATTCGTGGCAGCGATACAGATGCGGCTCTCTTTTACTTAGCCAATTGTTTAGAAAATGGTGACTTAGTAGCTGTTAACCGACGACTGCTCGTAATCAGCTATGAGGATATTGGTTTAGCAGACCCTCAAGTAGGCCCACATGTATTGGCAGCTGTTCAATCTGCAGAACGCTTAGGTCTACCTGAAGCACGTATTCCTTTGGCTCAGGCCGTCATTGAAATGTGTCTGGCAGAAAAATCAAATTCAGCTATTTCCGCTATAGATGCGGCCCTTCGACAAGTACAATCAGGTAATAATGGTGAAATCCCATTGCCCCTTCGTGATTCACATTATGCAGGAGCAAGTGATTTGGGTGTAGTCGGTTACCGTTATCCACATGACACACCTGTTGGTACATTTGGTGGCTGGGTAGACCAGCAATACTTACCTGATAAAATTAAAAACAAGGCATTCTATACACCTGTTCTCGCTGGAAAAGAACAACGAATGGCTAGTATTTATCAACGATTAAAATCCTTTAAAAAATAGAAAAGTTTCACTACAGTACTTCATTGTAGTGAAACTTTTATTTATGTTGATAATTTTTATTTTTCATCGCATAAATTTCCTCATTTTTCAGATAACTTCGATTAAATCTAATAACTCTGGATGAATTGCCAAGTGCTTTTTGATAGGGATTGACAGGCAATTGTTTGAAACGACTAATTTTTCTACTTTTGTTAGTAAACCAAATGTCGCAAAATCAAATTGTTCCCCATAATTTGCTTCTAAATGAAGATATTCTAAGTTGTGTAAAACGGACAATGATGTATATTTTTTTATAACTGAATGACTAACAAAAAAGCGTTTTAAAGTTGGACGAATAATAGAGAAAATTATTGCGGATTCCGTATCGCTTTCTTGATCTGTAAAAATATCCGACCATGTTAATGATAAATCTTCAATAGCATCTGCATATTGTAGGCCTTCTAAACTGAACGCACCTTCAATAGACAATGATTTTAACTGATGCATATCTGATTTCGTCACTTGACGATTTGATATATTCAATTCCTTTTTAACCGCTTTCTCCACATTCATATCTTGAAAATGAACGACTTCTCCAAAATCTAGTAATCCAACTTGTGCATGTTTTAATTCTTCCATCAATTCTTTTCTATATATGTCTAACGCATTTTTTCTTTTTTGCAAAATAGAAGTTACATCAGCAACGATATGACATTTTTTCGGCCAGTCACGATCTGCTGCTTCAAAATCCTGCTGTAAAATTTTTTCTGCATAATCTAATTCTAATAATCTCTCATGTACGCTCGTTACAGACACGACATCATAGACATTTAATTTACGCATCTTCTCTCATCCTTTCTTCTGTATTTTCAACATTCAATATACTAAGTATAGATGCTTTTCACTATAACTTTGATTCAATTCATACATGTACTTAGGGAAATATTGAATTGTAGCAATAGTATGTATTATCTACTCTTTTTATT
>JAGHSJ010000048.1 GCA_018065935.1 Candidatus Kurthia equi | reverse complement strand
ATTCTGGGGTATATCGTTGTCGACTCGTAATGTTCTCTCCTATGCAAAAAGAATAAACGAAATTTGTCTAAGAGAGTGGTAGCAGTCCATATCTAGCTAAAGAGTATTTACAAAATCGGTGGCTATTCAGTTTTTTGATTTATGAAAGATCTATTAATACTTTTATAAGTATTTTTTTAAAAGATGGGGAGCTAGTAGGTGGTCTATTTTCAATCCACTCTTAAGCTTTACTTCTTCAATGATATTTATAAGAGTCTCAGTATTCTGATGTAATTGAGATTCAAGGTCTTCTATTTGAGTACGTAAGTTTTTATTTGTATTTGTTAAAGCTTGTCTAGTTTTTTTATTCACATAAAGTTGCTGATTGTTAGACTTTAAATGTAGTGGTGAAATTTGTTCTGAAATATAAATGGTAATTAACTTTTTACGTTCAGCAGTACTTAATGTGCTTAATCCACCAGTGATATAACCTTTTGCAGTCATACGCCCATGTAATGACTTATGAGATATAGGGGATTTCTCAAAGCCTTCTACTAACATTATTTGCAATTCTTTCTCTATTGCTTCATCTAATTGCTTACCACGTAACATATACTAAATTACCTTAGATTCAATTTTCTGTTGTTCGATAGCAAATAGTTCACTTAAGGTTGTAGGTAATCTATTCAACTCATCACTATAAGGAAAAATACGAATAGGAGTTAAACTATTTTGTCTAATCAATGCTTTTTCCTGTAAGCCTCTTAAAAATTTAATTTTTTCATATAGAAGTTCGAGCATTTCAATATATGAAGCATTGTTAGATATGATTAACTTTATTTCGTTGTATTCATCTAATAATTCTTTTAGTCGAGACTCTAAAGCTTCTAGTTCACCTTTACGACTAGTTAAAGCAAAGTTTCCGCATTGATCTCCAGATTGACATGCTAAACGTTTAGGACAATCATGAACAGAAACATCACGCATGCATCCACCAAATGGTAAAGGGTGTAAATAAGCATGACGTTCAATTAATGAATCAGCAGCAGAGGGGTGTTCTTCTACCAATTCATTAAAAGACTGAGCTATATCTTCAAAATATTCATCAAAGAATGAACTCTTAATAAAACCTGAGACTTCATTTCTAGAATCAAAAGTCTGGAAGTTCATTTTTAAGTTATTTTCTAAATCAAGCTTTTCAGAAAAATACATTAGTCCATCATTCTTGACAGCTTCTACTGGAAATTTTGGTTTCAGCTCAATTTTTTTTTCATAAAATGCTAATTCATTCTTTTCTAATATGCTCGCTGCAACTCTACGTTGTTTTAATGCCAAGTGTTGATAGTGCTGGTTTTGTTTTATATCTACGCGCCCCATAAGCATGGCCTGCAAGTGCTCTGAAAGACCACTTAAAGCAAGAAAAGTGTTTATGTTATGACGCGGAATATGACTTGTTAGTTTAGAATGTTCCGATTCATTTTCTAACAAATTATATTTTTCAAATATCGAAGTATTATCACTATTTCCTAAAAAACCATTTACTATTATTACATTTAGAGGAATCACATTCGTTTTATAAAAAAAGTTTCGCTGTACATTTGCTGATCTAAATTCATGTATGAATAATAAGTCTTCGAAGGGAATATTTTCTATTTTTCCTTGATAGTTAAAAACATGATTAATAGGATAATCTGAATCATAATTAGTTAAACTTTTAATAAAATTATTTATATCTTTTTTAAAATAGTATTTACCTTCAGAAATATCTTTTTCAGGCAATTCAAATAATGGAACATTTCTAAGTGTATTAGCGACAGTATTACGTCGTTTTTTTGGACTTATATTATTTTTTACATAAAAACATGTATCTATTAAATCCTCTAATTCCACAAATTCAGTGGGAATATCATCGATCGTCTTAGGTAAAAAATCATTACAGTTTTTTGCTCTTATATATTGGATATGGTTTCTATACTCTTCAGTCAATTGAAGAACCGATTCAAATATTATTTCAACCAAGTTCGCAGCAAGAGGTTCAACCCAGTGAATTCTAAAACCGGAACCTTTTGCACCATGATATTGAATACCTAATGTATATTGTCTAATACCATCTAAAGTTAAATGTTCTTTTGAAACAGGGTCGAGTATAGGTTTTTTTATCAGGGCATTTTTTTTTAAAAGAATTGCTTCTGTAGATCGTAAACCAGTGACAATTAATAATAGCAATAAATTGAAAACTATCTTTTCACCATTTGTCTGGCATAAGCTGATTAATGAAACAATATTAATAAATGTCCGAATAGAGATCAGTTTTTCTTTATCAAGTTCATCCTCATCCAGATCTAGCTGATCTATCAAAGCCTTTGTTTTTTTAGCATTAGGGGTTCTGTTCTTCTGATTAATATATAGATATTTTTGATCAAAATTTAAGGGCTGATCTGTAAAACCATAGTAATTTAAGAAGTCTTGTAACCTTAAATAAGTTCCTGCGTGATCTGGAAGGTTTGTTTTACTAGAATTTTCCTCTAATATTTTAAAGGACTGGTTTAAGATAGATGTAGATAAATAACAAGGATGTAGTTTTTCAGAGTTTTCATCATATAGGGCACTATACCAACGTTTTAGAATTAAAAATTCTGCATACAACTTTTGTGGTGAAGCTTTTGAATTTGACTTTCTATAACTTAGAATGAGCACTGATTTAATGAAATTTTGAAAAGTTTCATTAATAACTTTATCCTCTAAACCCTTAGATTTTTTAATTGTTCCAAAATTAAAAAATGTTCTCCCACTTCTTGATAGAAGCCATCCAGATCCAATAGTCCCTCCAATCCATATAGAGTCTTTCCAATCTTGTTTAAAATTTGGTTTTATATTTTGCTTAAAATATTCTTTTTGCTCATTAATAAAAGTATTGTATTGCTTAAGATTCATGAATATTCTCCTCATACACTGTGCAACGAGAAATTACGGACTCGATTTCAAACTTTGTTGATTCATGAACTCTAATTAGCGGATTTCTAGAAACACCAATACCATCGGATAGTCTGATTAAATCATTAATTTCCTCTTGAATGCTTTTAAGAACATTTTCATGGTCAGCATCAATAAAAGGATGAAAGTACATACATCCATAACAATTACGAACGGGTTGAAATAGACATTTTTCTACATATGAACATCCACCGATGTCGTAATGAATTTTGCTTCCAATGTTTCCCAAGACTTTCTTCTTTTTCCATTTATTTTTATACACTAAGCGACCAGTAAGAAGCATAGCAATCATTTGTTTATACAAAGAGTTTCGACCAAGTGCTTGAGCTCTGATCTGTGCTAGTTCTGGTGTAGAAAAAATATAATGTCTAGCTGTTACAACAGAGGAGTGTCCGAGAATATAAGCAATTTCCTCAGCAGATGATCCAGCCATAGCCAAACTATATCCAACATGGTGCCTAAAATCTGAATAGGAATACTTCTGTTGTATCATTTCTCCAGAGAGAATGGCAGCTTGATAAGCTTCGGGGGAAAAATCAAATAATTGAGTATTAATAGCTAAAGAACAGGAATGTGCTGAATTATCTCCCATATCAAATAATTTATCATTAGGATGTAATTTGTATCTTTTAATATAAGCAATAATGATCTCGGCAACTTCCTCGGGCAATTTTATAGCTATTTTTTCATGTACATAACGTGCTTGCTTTGCATAAGGAATAAGTATGCTATATCGATGAAAACCATCCATGTTACGGGTAGTATCTTGCTTTATATCTTTAACAGATAATTTAGCTAACTGAACAGGTCTAAGCCCAGATACATAGACTAATGCCAGTATCGAAGCATTCAAAAGTGTTTTATCTGTAATAAATTTAGGTTGAGTAGCCAAATAATGATTTATTTTTGTAAAACCTTGCTGAATCATCGCTACAATAGGATAATCAATTCGATCTTCATACTCCTGATAATATAACTTTGAATTAAAAAATGATGGTCTTTTTATAAATTCCAAATTATATTCTTGATC
>JAGHSJ010000208.1 GCA_018065935.1 Candidatus Kurthia equi | reverse complement strand
GACATACTTTTGGAAACAGAACCATCTTTTTTCAAGTACACAGGGACAATTTGCGAACGACCGCCTACATCTTCCAGTGATTCATCCATTTCTAAAATAACGTCCTCATCCTCTAATAACAGACCACTCATTTTAAATTTCTTCAAAATTTCTGCTTCTGAATCGGACTCAGATAAGATTGCATCCTCTTTCAGCATTGGATTATGTATATGCACATATAACACGCCACCTGCTTCAGTTGGGACATCTAACCAATGCTCTGCGTTCTCTACAGCCACATCGAGATACGTCAACATTTGCAGTGATAGCCCATGATAGATACGGTTCATATCCAATTTTTGTGCAGATGATTTATAATCGACTACACGTAAAAAGGCTTTATCATCTAATTTTGTCGCGTCAATTCGGTCAATACGTCCACGAATCATCATACGGCGCTGATTGTCTAATTCAATAACCATCGGTGGTAAGTCTTCTCTCGGGCCAAACCCTGCTTCAATTGCAATTGGACTAAATCCAGAATTTCGTGCATGGTGACGCATCGACTGCATCGTTCTTTGAACAATCATCGTCAGTTTGCGCAAGATGTATTGATAACGTGCTGTACTCAAGAGAATTTGGTGATATAGCATAGGGACTACATATTGAACAGCTTCCTCTGAAAGCTGTTTGCATTGCTCAATAGATAGCTGACCCCAGTTTAAATTCAAGCGTGAAGTTTCCTTCGAGATATACTTCAAAGCTTCATGGAATAAGTCACCGATTGTCGGTGGCTCTAAACGATATTCTTGTCGTTCATTTAATTTCAAACCGTAGGTCGCAAAATGAGAGAATGGACAATTGAAATATTTTTCAATACGTGAAACGCTTGATGTCAGTTCTTTGCCATACAGCTTCTCAGTTAAATCGGGTGTTAATTTTTCGGTTTCATTATGCTTCTCTACCGATTTTTGCAAACGAGAAAAGACTAGCTTCCATGACATATCCTGTTCATAATAATTTTCTAGCGCTTGCCACTCAGCTGATAACGGTTTATTATCATAGCGACTTTGACGGATTTGCCCCATTAAGTAAGCCAATGCTGTTCTTGGATGTGAGATGTACGCCCAATCTTCCGTTGACGTAAGTGCCTCATCTGGTGTCATAAACATGAGCTCTTCTTCCACACCCGTTAAATCATGTAGACGCTTCATGTACAACGATGGGAGCAGTGATTTTCCTTCCTCATCACTCATAGCATAGCTGACGATTAATTGATGCGAAGCAGAGGTAAATGCACCATAGGCAATTAAATCCTCCTCTAATAAACGTTCCTTCGAAGTCGGTGCAATTTCATAGCCCAATTTCGTGAACCATTCACGTTCAGTGTCCGCTATCATCCCCTCAAATTCCATACGTGTCGGATAGACACCCTCATTCATCCCGATAACAAAGACTGCCTTCTTATTCGAAAGTCGAGCGATATCAGCTGTAGCGACCGTTATTTGGTCAATAGACGGTGGGATACGAGAAAACTGTAAGGTATCGAACCCTTCATCAAGAATTTGAATCACTTCTTCTAAATCCATTTCATTCGGACCAAACATTGTGACAAATTGATCCAGTACATCGACAAAACCATTCCAAACTTGTTCATGTTCCATTGATTCATAAACAAGGCCTTTTTCAATTTCATTTTCACGCATATGTTCAAGCTTTGCATATACATCTAGGCCTTCAATAAAGTTAAATAAAGCAGTCGCATAATCGACGCCTGATTTCGCCTCTTTAATCGCTCCTACAAAACGTTTCATCGGTGTAATAAATAAACTACGAATTGTATCAATTTCTTCTTGCATCGCACGCTCGTCATCTGTTTGATTTTTTGAATAGTACTCTAAGCCTTTATACTTCTTATATTGCCAGCGACGATCATCAAACCAACGCTCCGCATAAATCCCATTGGCGATGACAAAATTCTCCATACGGTCCGCTCGCTCACGCCAAACAGTTGTATTAGCGCCCTTTGGGAAGAATAAATCCGTTTTAATCGCACGAAATACCGGCTCATACGCCCAATTTTTTTGAATCATTTCCAATGATGAACGTACCAACTCAATTAAAGGATGATGTAACATGGGTTTCTTTTGACTAAGGAATACAGGAATATCATATTCTTTGAAAATGGTCGTCAGTAAAGGATCATAAATATCTGCCTGGCGATAAAGTACCGCTATATCGCGAAAACGATACGCTTGCTCTTGAACGAGCTGACGAATATGACGTGCTACATGATGAATTTCAGCTTTTCGATTCGTTGCAGCAATTAATGACAATCCTTCGTCTGGGTGTTCAAACATACGCTCTACTGGGTAGCTATCTAAATGACGTTCAATATATTTTAATGTATTCGATTGGAAACGTCTTTGCTCCGTTAAATGCACAGTGCCTTTCACTTCAATTCCCATGTCAAAAGCCATATCTTTTAGTTTTTGTGCAGTGAATGCAGGCTGATGGAATAACATTTGTACATCTGCGGCATCATCCTCCGAATCGAAAGGTAGAGCAATTGTTACATCTTTCGCGACTTGTAAAAGCTTCGCCACCAACTCAAATTCTCTTGCCGTAAAGGAATTGAAGCCATCGATATAAATATGCGTTTCTTTAATAAATTCACTATGATCCAACGCCTGAATTAATAAAGGCACATACCCTTCACTATCGACATAGGTTGTCCCTAGCTTATTTTCAATACTTGACATGATTAATTTCAAATCATGCATTTTATTTTTCAGAGTGAGTGGTGCTTGCTCGTGATTGGCTAGTTCATTATCAATCTCATTTAGTCGATGTCCGTCGATACTATAACGACTGAACTCTTTTAAAATGGATTCAATTTCCTCTGTAAAACCACGTTTACTTGCTGATTTTTTAAATAAAGAGAGTTGTTCTTGATTTTCTAATAGCACATTTCGAATCAGCATACGATAACCGAAGCCATTTATTTCTTCGCGACTAATGCCACCTACTTCCGATAAAATACGCCATGCTAAACGTTTAAATGTTGTCGCCTGTGCACGAATCATCCCTACAATTCCCTCAGAATTTGTTAATTCATACTCCGTTGAAAAGGACATTTGATCTGGAACAATTAAAAAAATCGGTGAACCAACTGGATTTTCCTTCAGTGTGTCTATAACCTGTTGTTGAATATACGTTGTTTTCCCCGAGCCTGCTCTACCAGATATAATTGTTAAAGCCATCGAATCCCTCCTTATTTCTTCATTCTATACTTTCTATTGTACAAAATAACGTACAGTTTGAATACGAATATTTGTTCCTAAAATTTATAAAACGACCGTTGGTAAACGATCGTTGGTAGTTTTATATTTCATTATCTTCTTTTTTCTGTAGTCCACGTAAATGTTCTTCCATTTTTTTATTGTTACGTTTCTCAAAATATTTACCACCTATCCACATTAAGACAAGTAACAATACAATCATGACTGTTTTCCAAGGTTTCGTAATCAATGATTGCAAATCTGAACCAATCCAGCTAATCGTAAGAAGCATCACAAATTTTGAGCACATAATAGTCAATAAATAACTTTTCTTTTTTAAGTTTGATAAGCCTGCGACAACATTAACGATTGCTGAAGGTGTAAATGGAAAACAGAGTAAAACAAACAGTGGTGTAAATCCTTTCGTTTCCACCCAACGAATTAGTTTTTTTATACTTTCACGATTTGTGATGAAGCCAAAAATTCGATTGTGTCCAAATCTACGAATAATTAAAAAGACACAATATGAACCAATTACTGCTCCACCCCATGAGAATAAAAATCCAAGCCATAGACCATAGGCTGTAGCATTTGCTACAACAAAAGCTGCCAATGGTAAAAATGGTAGGAAGGCTTCTGCAAATGGAAATAATATGGCCAGTATGGTACCAATAATTCGATGCTGTTCTGCTATTTGTTGAAACTGCTCTATATCCAACCAATCGGGCATATTTAAGCCCCCCTTACACACGTTCTTTTCTACTTACTTATACGTATTTCAGGAAAAAAAGTTTCCTTTTACTTTTCCCTGATTATACCATTTCAAAAACAACAGAAAAATGATTTTTTTAAGACATTATTCAATTTCACTGCTTCTTGCCACCTACTTTGAGTTTTCATCCTCTTCTTCCTCATCCTCAAGCTGATAGTCCTTCGGTTTTTGAACCGCTTTAGACATCAATTTATCAATGATGACATACTGAAGCCCCAAAAGAGCTAATGCGATAATAATTAATAGTAGTATTTTCATTTCCTCACCCTTTTTTTATAAAGATAAAGAGCCATTCATGATGAAAATCCACTTCATGAATAGCTCTCATTTTTAATGAACTAATAATAGACCAATACGGAAATGGTCATGATGGAAAATAACATGCTGACGAAGTCTCAGTTCACCATCTGTATCTAGCACTTCAATTTTACAGTGTGCTGCATTTAATTGTAGCGCACGATACAACTCATCCTCTGAATGAACATTTTCTCCATTCACTTTACGAATGATTTCACCAATTTGAAGCCCCATTGCCTCTGCTGGAGAATTAGGCAAGACTGCTGCGATTACAACGCCCTCATTTTGAGGCGTTACCGCAAACTTCCCTTTTCTTTCACTAATAGAATACATGATAGAAATCAAAGCACGTCCTGTAATAGCAACAATTACACTCGCAATACCTAGCATTGGGACAAAGTACGAAATAATCCCTTCTACAACTACAACCGCACCCAATAAGATAATTGTACGTCCAATTTGAGGGTAAAAATGACTTGGTAGCAATTTTCTTGCACGTTGTTGGAATCCAAGAACAACTGGGAAAAGAATAAGTCCATATGATTCTCCACCTAAATCGAATATAGGCCAAATCGGAACGATTTCTGTAATTGTATCTCCTGGAATTAAGAAAAATACAGGTAATATCCATAAACGTTTTGCCAAGAAAGTTACTGCATTTAGTCCACGCTCTGATTTTTGAAGTCGTGGTGAAGCAAGATGCGCTGCATGTCTTGCTACTAAATTCCCTTCCACTACTAATAAAATACCAATAAGTATAGGTATACTGGCTAATAACTTCAGATGCATTGTTTCTGCATCCACTGTCCAATGCCAAAATGTAAAACTCGCATCCTGCGTATATACCCACCATAGCATTAGAAATGCACAGGCAAATGGATAGACCACTGATGCAAAATGATAATAAAATGTTATGACACAAATGATAGAGAATAATGTAACAAGAACTATGTATTCCATTGGTAAAACGACACCGATCACTACACTAATAACGGATACAATAATTGCCCATGGCCAGCCCTCTTTTAATAACATTAATGCCTCAGAAAAACCCCAATGAATGCGAATTTTAAATGATTTTCTTTCATTTATTACCCGACGATATCCTATCAAAATAATGAATATGATTGTGATATAGAGTAACGGATTTATAAATAGACGCCCAATGCTTTTTAGCACTTCGATAATAATGTCCCAAAACATACAGTTCCCACCTCTAATCGAATTATTTTATGCGTCTAACGACGACTCTCTTTGTCATAATTGTATCAAACGTGTGAATTATTGAGTAGCCTATTTTAAAATAATACCTTTTCTTTCATACCCCTTTATATTCTAATAAAACAAAAAAGCATCGAAGTTTATTCTTTTCTTCGATACTTTTTGCGTTAATCAAGTGATTTTACAACCTTAGTTAGCTGCTTCTCATCTATTAAGTTCAGCTTTTCTTGAATAACACCCTCGGTATTAATGAAGAAGGAGGTTGGGAAATTTAACACCTCATATTGCTTAATAATTTCACCTCTCGGGTCAATGACAACTGGAAAAGTCATTTCATAGTCCTCGATGAATTTACCTACACTTTCACTTTTACTTTCTGTACTCATCGCATTCACAGATAAAATCTCAAAATTTTCATCCTTCGCATGCGCATTATAATATTTCACCATTTCAGGTGTTTCAGCTTTACAAGGAGGACACCAAGTTGCCCAGAAATTAATCATTACTTTCTTCCCTTTAAAATCCGATAACGCAATCTCTTTACCATCAAGCGTTTGTAATTTAAAATCCGGTGCTTTTTGACCAACTTTTAATCCACCCGCATCTTGTGCTTGTTTGCCAGTTATGACTTCTACTTTTTCTTCATCCGCTATATTCTTTTTGACAATTGTCGTCACTGCGACTACTAAAAGAATGGCTATGAGAAGAACACTTAAAATTGATTTGATTTTCATAAGTCCCACTCCATTTCTTAAAATAAAGATGACTTCTATTATGTAGATGACGATTCAAAAGTTTTATCCGACCGTTCATCAACTAACACTTCTATCTATTGAGAATACCATAGTAAACTAGACGATTAACAATAAAAGCATGCCGTTGATTTCAACAATTTAGACAAAAATAATAATTACCTACATCATTTCGCTAACTAATATATGCATGGACATAGTACTAAAAAGATTCATGATTTTTTTAGCTTTCAAAAAAATGAGGAACTACGTTAAAACGCAATTCCTCATTTTCATGCACCTAGTCAATTTTACGGAAAGTCCCATTGTATTTCATTCTCATTCGCTAAAACAAAAATTTTAATCGAAAAGGATTGATTCACAATAAACTAAGCGATTGACTTTGTTTAATTTCCTCTTTATAAAACCGGATTAAAGTGAAATATATTGCAATGGATTGACGGCACCTGTTTGCTGATTCACCCAAGAACCAACATGAATTTCAAAATGTAAATGTGGGCCTGTTGAACGACCTGTTGAGCCGATATAGCCAATTACTTCACCTTTTTTAACAGACTTACCTGAACTTGTGGCGAAACGACTCATATGCGCATAGACAGTTGTAAAGGTCTTCCCTTCAATATTATGCGTAATCATGACCACGTTTCCATAAGTTGATAAAGGGCTTGCCCGGAAAACAACACCATCTGCCGCAGCTACAATAGGTGTACCTGCGCTATTAGCGATATCAATGCCATAATGATATTCATTTCCTGCACCAATATTTCGCCCCGCATAACCTGAAGTTAAACGACCAGTTGTCGGTGTCATCCATGTACCCGCAGTTACTGGCGGAGCAGCTACCGATCCACTCGCTGTTTGTGCGGCTTTTGCAGCTTTCGCCTTTTGAGCAGCTCTTGCTTCAGCTAATCTACGCGCTTTTTCAATTGCCTTTTGTTGCTCTACTTCTATTTTATTGGCCACATTTTTACTAACTTTGACTACTTCTGTGTAGTCACCCTCTAGTTTTTGACGATCTTGATTCAATTTAGCTTGTTTTTTCTCCATTTTTCGTAGCATCGCTTTTTTCTCAGCTTTTTGCGCATTTAACTGCGATTTTAAAGTTTCTAATTCAGCCTTTTGTTTAGTTTGCTGTGCCAGTTTCACTTCAACTTCGGCTTGTTTTTCTTCCACTTGCTTCTGATCTCTCTTTTGATCAGCAATGATACTTTCATCCGCATTGATGATTTCATTCACAGCAGAAGCCCGATCAATAAAATCAGAAAAACTATTTGAACCTAACAGAATATCTAAATAGCCCACCTTACCACCATTTTGTTGCATGGCACGCGCCCGTTCTTTTAATACCTCTGCACGGTCATCAATTTGTTTTTGTAGCTTTTCAATTTCTGCCTGTAATTGGTCAATTTCATTTATTGTTTGATCAATATTTTCTTTCACTATGGCGATTTTATGACTTGCTTCAGTTATTTTCACATTCAGCTTGGAAACTTCTTTTGCCGACTTTTCAATTGCAGCTTGTGCTTCAGCTATTTTTTCTTTTTTCGATTGAATACTATTTGACAAGGCGTTTTTCTTCTGTGTAAGTTCACTTTGTTGCTGCTGTAAATCACTAATGGATTCAGCTTTTGCGCCTATTGTTGGAATAAGTAGAGCGGCTGTAAAAATCGCTACCACCAAATGACGCTTTTTCCCCATTTAAAAATCCTCCCTTTACACTTTTAAAAATTTACGAACAGAAACATAACTTCCAAGAACACCGATAAATACACCCATCACGACTAAAATAATATCTATTTGTAAAATAAATGGCATTACCTCTAATAATTGAACAACTTCATGTGCTAATTTCGGTGCGACCGCATTATACACAGTTGAATAGAGTAAAGTTACAAGAACAATCGGTATGATGGAGCCAAAGATCCCCAACCACATACCTTCTATAATGAATGGTGTCCGTACAAATGAATTTGTTGCACCCACCAATTTCATAATTTCAATTTCAGTTTTTCGTGCAGTAATCGTAATTTTAATGGTATTGGAAATCAGAAAAGTTGCCGTCAATAGTAGGGCCACAATTAAAACAATCCCGACATTTCGACTAAGTTCTAAAAAGCCAAAAAGTTTTTCGATTTTTCCTTTTCCATAAATAACTTCATATGTGCCGCTCAGTGCATCAATTGATTTTGCCACCTGTTCCGTATTCTGTGGATTATCGGCTTTCACATACATTACATTACGTAGTGGATTTTCTTGCTTAAATAATGATAAATCATTTCCAAAATCTTTAACGATTTTATCTAATTCCTGCTTCTTAGAAGAATACGTAACGGTTTCTACGCCAGGCATATTTTTTATCTTTTGCTGCAATTCAAGTTCAGCCGTTTCATTGGCTTCTAAATCTATTAATACTTTGATTTCTACATCATTTTCAATATCCGTTGCTACTTTATTTAAGTTCATCATGATAATTAAAAATACACCGACTAATAATAAGGTGACGGTTACAGCGCTAATTGAAGCAAAACTCATCCAACGATTTCTTCCCATCGTCGTTAAACTTTCCTTCATATGGCGTTTTAATGTTTTAAAGGTCATAACCGTAGTCACCTCCACGTTCATCTCGAACAATTTGTCCGTTTTCAATGGCAATAACTCGTTTACGCATGGTATTTACTATCTCTTTATTATGTGTAGCCATAATAATCGTTGTTCCTCTTGCATTGATTTCATCAAATAAGCGCATAATCTCCCAAGAGGTTTCAGGGTCTAAGTTTCCAGTAGGTTCATCTGCAATTAAAACTTTCGGTGTATTCACGATAGAACGAGCAATCGCTACACGCTGCTGTTCGCCACCTGAGAGTTCATCTGGAAACATTCTCGCCTTTCTATGTAAACCGACTAATCGTAAAACATCCATGACACGCTTGCGGATTTCTTCTGGTTTCTTTTCAATTACTTCTAACGCAAAGGCTACATTTTCATAGACATTTTTACGTGGTAATAATTTAAAATCTTGAAACACAACGCCTATCCCTCTTCTTAAAAAAGGGATGTCGCGTGCTTTTAATTTTGTAATATTAACCCCATCTACTTTTATTTCACCTGATGTTGCACTTTCTTCCCGATACATCATTTTAATAAATGAAGATTTACCGGCGCCACTTGGACCGACAATATAAACAAATTCACCTTGTCTAATTTCTATGCTAAGCCCCTTGATTGCAATGACACCATTTGGGTACTTTTTAACAACATTTTTCATCTCAATCATGTTTGTACCACCTATTTTATATTTTCTTCTGCTTTGAAAATATTTCCATAATTTCGCATTCTTGCTTTTCCCTAAGTATAGCACTCTGCATACTAAATACTGTTACAGTAATATTTCAATTCTTTTGTATTTTCACGACAATAAGTTACTATTTATTTTATCTCATTTGCCATAATAT
>JAGHSJ010000401.1 GCA_018065935.1 Candidatus Kurthia equi | reverse complement strand
AAAAAATAGACATAGAAGGCGATTCCTGCCCTCCATGTCTATTTTTTAATTTAATAAAGAATTCCCATAGCCCTCTACTTGATTGAGAATAATAAATTCAGCCATCATTTTGATTTCTTCAATCATTTGATGATCGCCTAGATTATCAGCTTCAAAATCCTGTAGATTCTTTTCCACGTGAATCATGCCATTTGATAAATCAACTGAGGCTGATAAATACAAACGATCCGCTATTGTGACAACACACTTTACTTGTTTTTTCTCGATATCTACTAAAGGGTAATGGTACGCAATCTTTTCTTGTGGCACTTCTTGTTTTTTGTTTTCAAGCATATTATTCTCCCATCCCAATGAATAATTGAATAATGCATATACACTTATGACAATAAGGAATTTTCTATAAAAATGCAAACGCTCTTACTCACACACTTTTACTATTCATGAAATTAATCATTTAAACTATTAATTAATTCGTGAAACTCACCTATTTTAGGAAATACAATCAAATATTTTCATATAGCCTATTTTTTTTCGTACGAAAGTTTCAATTCAATTTCTAACTAGCGATTTATCTTATTACCCGGGAAATATTACTGCAACATACGACGTAAGTTATACACAAAGCGCAGTAAATTTTGGAATAGATTGATGAAATCCAAATATAAATCTAAAGCAATCATAGGGACATCTGCATCTGCAATAGGATGTTTAGCCACACGATTCATATCGACCATTGTGTACACTGTGAAAAGGATGACACCGATTCCACTAACAATTAGCCAAATAAGCGATGAGAAATCAACAAAAATCGCAATTAATGAAAAGACAATTAAGCCGATTAATATGATAAATAGAACATTTCCCCAGCTAGAGAAATCTTTCTTTGAATAATAGCCTACTAATCCTGCAACAATAAATATGACAGCTGTTGTCCCGAAAATCAGTAGTACTAATCCTCCACCTAATTCACCTAAATAAAAATAAAGTAAACTATAAAGCGTGATACCTGTAAGTAATGCGACGAGCATGGAGACGAATCTACCTAATCTTCGCATCGTACGACTAAACATCATTAATATAAGCAATACTAACGTGACGATGCTAATTGGCATCACCCATGCTTGCGGAATAAATGTACCAATGACCAAACCAACAATGGTAATTAACCATAGGAAGGTAAAAAAACGTAAAACTTTATTAAATTGCGTGTTCATATGAACAGCTCCTTTGATTCAATCTACACTTTTTGACGAAGTGTTTACTTCAATCTAATTCCTTTTCCTCCATATTGCAAACCACCATTTACCTTCTATACATAAAAATTGATAAAATTTGGTATAATCAATTGTAAATAACTCAAACTACATAAGGAGTTGCTCTATATGACGATTCAAAGCATTTCTATTATTGGACTTGGTGCACTTGGTATCTTATACGCGGAACATTTCACCAAACACTTACATAATGAAAACCTACAAATCATTGCGGATGAATCTCGAATTCAGCGCTATGAATCGCAAGGGATTTATTGTAATGGTGAGCTTTGCCACTTTAACTATGCTACTCCAGGTTCCATCCACACACCAAGCGATTTAATCATTGTTGCGACAAAATTTGAAGGCTTAGAAGAGGCGATTCAGACGATAAAACCTTTAGTTGGTGAGCAAACGATTATTTTATCCGTTATCAATGGCATCATTAGTGAAGAGATGCTTGCCGAGGCATTTGGCTATCAGCATGTGCTCTACTGCGTTGCACAAGGAATGGATGCCGTCAAACAAAAGAATCAGATGACCTATGTTAATAAAGGGCTTCTCTGCATTGGGAATGATCATCCTGAAATGTCCTCCCAAGCCCTCTCTAGCGTAGCTACATTCTTTGAAAAATCGCAACTGCCATTCGAAATAGATGCAAATATGCGCCATCGCTTATGGGGGAAATTCATGCTAAATGTGGGCGTTAATCAAACACTTGCTTCCATTGAAGGCAAGTATGGAGATATCTTTTTAGATGGTCCTCCCCGTCAAACGATGGTTGGTGCGATGCGGGAAGTCATACAAATCGCTAATTTAGAAGGCGTTGCACTCACCGAAAGTGACTTGGACTATTGGTTACAAGTGCTATCTAAACTGAGCCCCGATGGTAAACCTTCTATGGCACAAGATGTCGGGGCAAAACGAAAAAGCGAGCTACCACTTTTCGCAGGCACCGTCTTAAAACTAGCGCGTAAGCATCAACTTGCCGTCCCTTATAATGAATCACTTTATGACATTATTACTCAAAAAGAGATGCTGTATTAATCAAAAAGGATGAATCTCCTCATATGGGCTGATTCATCCTTTTGTAATGCGATTAAGCTCTAACCCACGCTAAGCCCATTGTTCCCTCACCTGCATGAACACCCACTGCTGCTGATAAAGATGTTGGAATGAAACGGATTTCAGGAAAGCTTTCTTGCAATTCAGCCTTCCAGCTAGCTACGCCCTCACTGTTATTACAATGGATAATAGCCACTTCTTCAACTGCTGATTGCTTCATAGCAACTTGTAATTTTTCGATGACCGCTTTTTTCGCCCGTTTAATTGCACGAACTTTATGGACCACATGACAGACACCTTCATCATCGTATGCAATGACTAACTTCATATTCAATAAATTGCTCAAAAACATAGCTGTACCTGATACACGACCACTTTTGTGGAGATTTTCTAAACTTGCTGGAATAAATGCTAACTCCGAACGCGTCACCATCTCCTCGATTGCTTGGACAATATTTTCTACAGCTTGTCCCTGCTTCGCAAGTTCCATGCCTAGCTCTAACATACGCTGCATCGGATATGAACCTATTTTTGCATCGATTGGATAGGTCTTAAATCCAGCTTGTTCCGCTGCCATAAACGCACTTGTGTAGGTTCCTGATTGCTTCGATGACGTATGAATCGCTATTGCACAATCATAACCCTCATTTTTTAATTGTTCATATAATGCCACATGTTCACCAAAGCATGGCTGTGCTGTTTTAGGGTGCTTATCTGCTTCACGCAATTTCGAATAAAATTGCTGCTCCGTCATATCAATTGTTTCTCTTAAAGCCCCTTCTTCAAATACAACACTTAGTGGTAAAACATGCACGTTATTTTTTTCTATAAATGATGATGTTAAAAAAGCTGCAGTATCTGTAATCCAAGCAATTTTCATGAATAATCTCCTCTAGCCTACGCTGTTTAATACCTTTATTTTAAAACGATGGTAGCGTTTGCATATAGTGACAGATGTCATATCTTATACTAGAAAAATAACTTTCGACATACTTTAGACTTTTTTTGTTTTTTTATTCCCATTCTAGTATGCATCTCCACTATAAAAAACAGTCGAATTGCTAATTTTATCGTTTTTTTCTAGTCATTGTACTTTATTTTCTTGTATTTATCAGTCAAGTAATAAC
>JAGHSJ010000075.1 GCA_018065935.1 Candidatus Kurthia equi | reverse complement strand
AGTTAACACATAATTACACTTTTAAAGACAGCTCAATATAATGATCATATCAAATCAATAGTTACTATAGGTTAAGATGGTGATTGGAATTCTGAAGTTGTAAAAAATAGAACACAAAGAATATTGTCTATAGCATGGGATAGATTGATAGAATGGTTGTAAAAATTAAAAGCAGTCCAAATCTGGACTGCTTTTGCTTTATATAAAACAACTTGCACAACCTTCTCCTTCAGCTTGCATAATTTGGTCCTGCCATGAAGTAGCTTTGTTCAGTTGCTGTTTATTCATTCGTTTGTAGTGTTCTAGTTTGATTGAAGCAACACGTTCAGGTTTCATTAAATCTTCTAAACGTTCCTCCATCCAACTGTAGCCATCTTTTTCGTATTTAATGGCTTCCTCATACAAAGTAGGGTGTTGCTCTAATAACCAAACCCATTCAATTTTTTGTTGGTAAAAACAAAAGAAACAACCCGATCGGCTACGAGAATAGGTTCCTTTTTTTATTTCTCCATCAATTTCAACTTTATATTCAATCGGTTTATAATACGCAGGAATACCAACTCCAGAATCTTCTAAAATCTGGAAAATATCATCAATAATTAAATTTTCATCATTATCAATTAAGGAGAATGAATCTAATTTTCCTACTGGATAATCTGTTCCTTTTAACCATTCAAAAACTACGCGATTAAATAGTTTTACGTTTGTATCTAATAAAGCATTGTGCTTTTGTTTCTGTGTAAAACGCATCGAAATTGGTTGTTCAACATAGCTCAAAATCAAATCGAAATTGGCAGGAGCCAATTGTTTATATTGTTCTTTAATAAAGTCAATATTTGAATTATTTAAGAACTTTTTAATCACATCCTCACTCCAAATATTTTTACGAAAAGGAAAGATCGTTTGAATATTTTCTCTCTTAGAGATATAGCCATCACGGTTTTCATCCCCACGAATACCAACATAGGAAATCGTAGGTTCGTCTCCAATATGTTGTTCGAAAGGTTCTAATTTCATTTTATTAGTACACCATCTAGCAGTAGCTGAAGGTAGATATCCACCATACATGGCTAAAAAGTGATCGAATGGATTTTTTAAAGGCGAATTAACTTCATCTATTGATTTATATAAACTAATATCCTTTCCTAGAACAGAATTCAATTTACTAATTAAATCATAGGTTTCCGTTAATTCTTTACCTGTATCACAAGTATAGTAATCAATGTCAATTTCAGAATGTCTTTGACTCATATAAATAGCCAATGCTGCGCTATCTTTTCCGCCAGAAATACCTAAAACATGTTTTACTTCAGCCATGATCTAATTTTTATTTAATTCTTCGTTTAATAAACTATATAACAATTGTTTTCTTTGCTTTTCATCCAATTGATTGATGATAGAAACGATGTCTGATTTAGTAGATGCAATTTCTTCTTCAATGCTTTGATCGATAATTAATTTACTTTCCTTTTGATTACCTTCTGAATTTAATATTGTTAATGAAACCATTTGTCGGTTTTCATTTGACTTAAATTCGTGTAAACTAGAAACTTCAAATAATTTTCGAGCATACAAAGATAAGTTATTCATTAAGATTAACTCCTCAGCATCAAGCATATTATTAATGGGTTTACCTAAAGCAATATCAGCTACTGATTTTAACCAAGATTCACGATCATCAATTGGAGAAACTAATCGACGATAGAATATACCATTTTCTTTGGCCAATAATTCAGGTTTAATTGAACTTAAACGAGTAACTATTTCTTCTTTATATGTTTTGAATTCCTTGTTTTCACATTCTAAACTATCGATAATTTGAGTTTCGATACGATCTAATAACTGATCGTAAGAACTTCTAATTTCTCTGATCGCATCTTGTATATGTTCTACAAACGTGATGAACTCTTCTTCGTTTTTCTCAAAATCAATTTGATTAAATCCTAATACTTGTGGGAATAAATTAAACAATGCATCTTCTGGATCTTTTGCTTGGAAAATAGCATCTCTAAACGCAATAGCTTTTGCGCTTAATGATTTGGTTTTCTTAGCGTAATCATTTAATGAATTATAGAA
>JAGHSJ010000225.1 GCA_018065935.1 Candidatus Kurthia equi | reverse complement strand
GAGGAATGAAAATGAAATCGAATTATGAAAAGCTACAAGATATTATTGCAGAAGCAGAGAGTCTTTCAAAGGCCAATATTACAAGTTCGGCTCCGGAATTTCAGGCTTGGAAAATGAAGTCAGAAAGGTTTTTAATCAGCGAGTATGGTGAAAACAGTCATGAATACACCGACTTTCAAAAAACACATTTTTCATTAATGCTATATACCTTTGACACTCCTGATTCCGATTTCGTCAAAGCTTGTCATAATGGAATAAACACGACAATAGCAAAATTCAAAGTATATTTAGACGATATGAACGATAGTTTGGGCCATAAGGAAGCATCCAAGGCAATAATAAAACATGATAGAATTTTTATCGTTCATGGCCATGATGGAGAATTGAAGGAAGCGGTTGCCCGTATTATCGAAAAGCAAGGCATAGAGGCGATTATCCTCTCAGAGCAAGCAAATCAAGGGCGTACCATAATTGAAAAGTTCGAGAATTACAGCGATGTCGGCGGAGCAATTTGTCTTTTTACCGCAGATGATGTTGGTAAAGCAAAATCGGCAGATGATACACAGTCGAGGGCAAGGCAAAATGTTGTTTTTGAAACGGGCTACTTCATTGGGAAACTCGGCCGGGATCATATTGTCATTCTTGTTGATAGAGGTGTCGAAATGCCATCAGATCTTTCCGGCGTTGTGCATACCGATTCGACAAATTGGCAGTTTGATCTGTTAAAAGAACTCAACGCAATGGGATATGTGGTTGATGCCAATAAATTGCTGTAAAGCAAAACGCATTTAACCATGTAATAAATATATAAAAATATTTCAGTGATACTTTGCCCAGTTCTGACATAGGGCTTGTTGGAGGAAGGAAAATGAACCGTATAACCGATGTGACTCGGCAAGACATTGTTGACATTATTAGAGATGGTATATGGTTCTCGTTTGATGAACCACAATACAATGGCGAAACTGGGGAGTATGAAGATGGTTACTTAGTAAAGATGCCAATATATGGGCGTTTAAGTGAAATTGATTTTTTAGGGAGACTGTATGACCTTGATAAGATGCCGTCTACGGATAACCGCTTTTCAAATGCCAGTGGTGATATTTGGCAACACACAGTAAATAATGATGACTGGGATAACTATTGGTATTTCACTGACAGAAGATTCAAATTGTCAAATGGAAATGATGACGAGTACATATTACGATTCATTTGTGAAATGCTCCATCCAGCTGTTCGTGATGAAAAATCGCAATGGAAAAAATATTTAGATAAATTTAATGAGATTCTTGAACCAGATGGATACCAATTGTATCCCGTAAAAAAGATTTCTGGTCGTGATGCTTATGAAGCACATGAGATTGATCATGTGATTATATCTCATCCTATAGAATCAATATATGCAGGCATGAAATCACTCGGTGAAGGATCATACGCGAGAGTTTTCAAGTACACTGATGATTTCTATAAAAAGGATTTTGTGTTAAAAAGAGCCAAACCAGATTTGAACGAAAAAGAACTTGCAAGGTTCAAGCGAGAGTATGAAGAAATGGCCTCTCTCAAGTCACCATATATTGTTGAAGTGTATTCTTTTGACGAAGTGCGTCACGAATATACGATGGAATTGATGGACTGTACTTTAGAGAAATTTTTTGAAAGAAACAACTCATCCATTTCAATGCAGACGCGCAAGAACATAATTATGCAGCTGCTGCGAGCATACCACTATTTGCATTCCAAGAGCATATACCATCGTGATATCAGCCCTAAAAATGTACTTTTAAAGATTTATGACGACACACTGATTGTAAAGCTGTCAGATTTTGGCCTTGTGAAAATCGTTGAGAGCGATTTAACATCGGAAAATACGGAATTTAAGGGCTCATTAAACGATCCCGCATTAAAAGTCGAAGGTTTTGGAAACTATGGGCTATTGCATGAAATATATGCAATTACATTATTGGTTGCATTTATCTTAACGGGTAAAACGAATTGGTCAAAAATAACGAATCCTGCTATAAAAAAGTTCATGGAAAAAGGAACAAATCCTGATAAATCGCT
>JAGHSJ010000433.1 GCA_018065935.1 Candidatus Kurthia equi | reverse complement strand
AAGCTATCTCGCTTTTTAGACAACAAAAAAACCTCCTGTCGATTAACGTAGGAAGTCGTATATAAACGGTGTTGACCGTCAAATTGACCGCTGCATTAATCGCCAAGAGGCGCAGTGTAAACGTATTTTAATTATGTCCCAGGAGGGATTCGAACCCCCGACCGATGCCTTAGAAGGGCATTGCTCTATCCAGCTGAGCTACTGAGACAATTTGTTTTTTCACGATAATTGCTATCGCTACTGACAAATATTATTATACGGTACAACTGGATAATATGTCAACATTATTTTTTTAATATATTAAAAATATTTTTGTGAATGATTTCTTTTGTGGGTGTTTTAAAAATAACCGTTAGTTTGTCGCTTTCATCTGACCACTCGATTGTTGCATAGCTTTTCGGATTTCCTCCACGCGGCAAGAGCAAACTTCCTGGATTTAAGAACAGAGCATTTCCTACTTGCTCTGCACCTAATAGATGTGAATGACCAAATAGGACAATGTCTGCGCCTGTTTCCTGTGCTTTATAATCAAGTGTCGCTAGCGTCATTTTAATATTGTATAGATGACCATGTGTCATGAAAATTCGGCGATTGCCCACTTCTGTGATGATGTCTTCTGAGAATTGGTTATCAAAATCACAATTACCTTTTACTCGGTTCATATGATGAAAATGTGCATCTTCAAAGGCAAGCTCACTATCTCCGCAGTGGAAAAATGCGTCAGCGTCTTGTTCTTGCTTATACACTTGATCAATGATTGTTGCATCTCCATGTGTATCGCTTAGTACAACAATTTTCATACCTTCTTCCCCCTAGATTAAAGCGTGATTTTTTCTTTTAATAAGCGAATGGCATTTCCGCGATGTGAAATAGCCGCTTTTTGTGTTGCTGACATTTGAGCCATTGTTTTCCCTTTTTCAGGCACATAAAAAATAGGGTCATAGCCAAAGCCATTATCACCTAGACGCTCAGTGGCAATATAGCCTTCACATGTACCGAAAACAGTTTCTGTTGGATAATCTGGGCCAGCAATCGCAATACAGCATGCAAAACGTGCTGTACGTTCTTCAGTAGGAAGTCCTTTTAATTTTTGCAGTACTTTAATGATATTGGCTGCATCATCATGGTCACCCGCATAGCGCGCTGAGTATACCCCTGGTTCGCCATTTAAAGCATCTACTATCAATCCACTATCATCCGCTATAACTAACATACCTAACTCTTTAGAAAGCGTCTCAGCCTTTAATATGGCGTTTTCTTCAAATGTCGTTCCTGTTTCTTCAATTTCCATTTTTGGAGCGACATCGTACATTGTTACGACTTCATAACCTAGTGGATTAAAGATGGCTTCAAAATCTTTTGCCTTCCCTTTGTTTTTCGTTGCGATTACTACTTGTTTCATCTGCCTAACCTCCATTACTTAATGTACTTATTTTACCATAAAAAATAATTTATTTAAAAAAATCCCTGACTCTCTTTACCCTAATTTCTCGTTCATTATCCGTTATAGAACATAAAAAAGCAGCCTGCCAAATGACAGACTGCTAGAAATTCATTATTTAATAAGTTTTAGCTTACTTTCAATTCATGTACTTACAATTCGATTTTTTCAGCGCGTGCATAAGGCAGTTGAAGCCAATTTTCTAGGACCGTTTGGAACATCGGTACGGAACCTGTTGCAAAAAAACGATGCTCTGCTACTGTCTCTTCTTTGTTTTCAAGATGATAATAATCCAAAATTGCTTTTGCCTTTTTAGCTGTTTCAGTTGCTGAAGAAACGACATGAACATCTTTCCCTACCGCATTTTCAATTAAGCCTTGAATAATTGGATAATGCGTACAGCCTAAAATCATGGTATCAAAAGTAACATCCTTTAGAGGTGCTAATGATTTGTCTACTAATGCCTGAGCAAAGGGACCTTCATACTGTCCACTTTCTACCATGGGTACAAGTGGTGGACATGCTAAGGAATAAATATTACTTTTAGAAAAGAGCGAAGATATCGCCTCTTCGTATGCCCCACTTTTAATCGTACCAGCTGTCGCTATGACGGCAATTTCATGTGTTTTCGTTTCTTTAATCGCTGCTGTTGCTCCTGCATTAATAACGCCTATTACAGGAAAAGCGCAGGCTTTCTGTAGTGGTTCAAGTGCCACTGCTGTTGCTGTATTACATGCAATGACAAGCATTTTTATATTCATGCTGGCAAGCTTATCTGCCATTTGTGAAGTAAACGCTAAAACCTGTTCACCTGTACGTGGACCGTATGGACATCTTGCTGTATCCCCAATATAATAAATGGTCTCATTTGGAAGGTAGTGCAGCATTTCTTTTACAACGGTCAATCCACCCACGCCAGAATCTATCACTCCGATGGGAGCATTCACATTAACCGCCTCTAATCTTCATTCATTTCGTCGTTCATTCTTACATACATTTTATGCAGTAGCGCTGACAATTCTTCAATCTCTGAACTTTGGAAATCACTCACAATATTTCCTAAATACTTTTGACGCTTTTCAATTACCTCTTTGATGATTTTTTCGCCCTCCGTCAAGAGATGTATACGAACCACTCGTCGATCTTGCATGTCTCTCACGCGTTGCACGAGTTGGTTTTTCTCCATACGATCAATTAAGTCTGTCGTCGTACTGAACGCTAAATACATTTTATTCGATAAATCCCCAATTGTCATATCCCCAAGCTCATCTAACCACTGGAGGGCAATAAATTGTGGTGGTGTAATGGTGTAGTTATTTAAAATTTCTCTACCTTTTTGTTTAATAATATCAGCAATATGGCGTAAATCCTTTTCCATAGCAGCTATTTCAACTTGATTGGTGTTTTTAGATACACTATCCTTGGCCATAAACTTCACTCCTACTTCATAACATATTCTACAATCGAATAACTTTAACAAATTAACGTGTTATATATATTGTGAATGTATTTGTGAGAATTGGCAAGTGTCCAATTTCAAAATAGTTGAATTGTCACTGCACTAATTGCAATTGACTATCTGACCATTTTACCGGCTTACCCGTTTTGCTGTTAATTTGTACAAGTGCACCGCGTCCAGTTAACTTTACTTCGCCATTTACGGTGCCCATATAGTGAATATCAGCAGATGAGCCCCCTATTTTTGCATACTTCACATACATTTTCACTGTATCACCAAAAAAGATTTGGCCTAAGAAGTCGCATTGTAGGTCAGCAACTACTGGAATGTTTTCTGCCTCTTTCGACATGGCATTGCCCATGATGTCCAACTCATTCATCAGTCCTATTCTCGCTTGCTCAAAATAGACAAAGGGTACTGTATTATTTAAATGACCAAACATATCTGTTTCTGAAAAACGCACCTCAATGTCGACTGAAAATGTAAAATCTTTCTTCCATGCCTCAAAATCTTCAATGTATGTTTCTTTCATATGTCTTATCCCCCTAAAATGAATGATTATTCATTTCATATTATAACAGATGTTATTTTTGAAAGAAAAACAAAAAGCCAACGTAAGTCTAAAATTAGACTACGTTGGCTTTTAAAGTTGAAGTGGAGATTAGTCAACCATGTGATCAGAACCGAAGAAGTTCTTGAACATTTGAACTGTTGCTGCACGGTTAAGTGAAGCGATAGAAGTTGTCAAAGGAATACCTTTTGGACAAGCAGCTACACAGTTTTGAGAGTTACCACAGTTAGCTAAGCCACCGTCTCCCATGATTGCATTAAGACGTTCGTCTTTGTTCATCGCACCTGTTGGGTGAGAGTTGAATAAACGAACTTGTGATAATGGAGCTGGTCCCATGAATGAAGAGTGAGCGTTTACGTTAGGGCAAGACTCTAAGCAAACACCACAAGTCATACATTTAGAAAGTTCGTAAGCCCATTCGCGTTTGCGTTCTGGCATACGTGGACCTTCACCAAGATCGTAAGAACCATCGATTGGAACCCAAGCTTTAACTTTTTTAAGTGAATCGAACATGCGAGAACGATCAATTTGTAAGTCACGGATGATTGGGAACGTACTCATTGGTTGTAGTTTAAGTGGTTGTGCTAATTGGTCAACAAGAGCTGAACACGATTGACGTGGACGACCGTTGATTACCATTGAACATGCACCACATACTTCTTCAAGACAGTTCATGTCCCAAGCAACTGGAGTAGTTTTTTTACCTTCTACAGTAACAGGATTTTCACGAATAGCCATTAGTACAGAAATTACGTTCATATTAGGACGGTAAGCTACTTTGAATTTCTCCCAATATGGTTTAGAATCTGTACTGTCTTGACGTTGAATTTCTACGTCTAACATTTTTTGTTCTGCCATGATTAGTGAGCACCTCCTGTATAGTCACGTTTACGTGGTTTAATCATAGAACAATCTACTTCTTCATAAGAAATTTTTGGATCGAATGAAGGTGTAAATTCTGCAATTGTAGTTTTCAAGAAGTTTTCATCATCACGTTCTGGGAAATCTGGTTTGTAGTGAGCACCACGAGATTCATCACGTAATAAAGCACCTTTTGTAATTACATATGCAAGAGCAATCATATTTTTCAATTGACGTGTAAATTGAACACCTTGGTTAGACCATTTGTTCGTGTCATTGATATTAATGTTGTTCCAACGTTCTTTTAATTCATCAAGTTTAACTAAAGTTTGTTCTAAGCGATCATTGTGACGTACAACTGTTACGTTGTTAGTCATGATTTCACCTAGTTCTTTGTGAAGTAAGTAAGCATTTTCGTTACCGTTTAAGCTCATTACTTCATCCCATTTAGCTTGTTCTTCTTTTACTGCAGCTTCGTAGATTGATTCTGGAAGATCTTCAACGTGTTTGTCTAAATGTTTGATATAGTCAACAGCGTTTGGACCTGCAACTGAACCACCATAGATAGCTGATAGTAATGAGTTAGCTCCTAGACGGTTACCACCGTGTTGTGAGTAATCACATTCACCAGCAGCGAAACATCCTGGAATTGTTGTTTGTTGATTGTAATCTACCCATAGACCGCCCATTGAGTAATGTACTGCTGGGAAGATTTTCATTGGTACTTTATGTGGATCGTCACCAACGAATTTTTGGTAAATCTCGATGATACCACCAAGTTTAACATCTAATTCGTGTGGATCTTTGTGTGATAAATCAAGGTATACAACGTTTTCGCCATTAATACCTAATTTTTGGTTAATACATACGTCAAAAATTTCACGAGTCGCAACGTCACGAGGAACTAAGTTACCGTATGCAGGATATTTTTCTTCTAAGAAGTACCAAGGTTTACCGTCTTTATAAGTCCAAATACGACCACCTTCACCACGAGCAGATTCTGACATTAGACGTAATTTGTCATCGCCAGGGATTGCTGTTGGGTGAATTTGAATGAACTCACCGTTTGCATATTTAGCACCTTGTTGGTACACGATAGATGCAGCAGAACCAGTGTTGATCATTGAGTTAGTAGATTTACCAAAGATGATACCAGGACCACCTGAAGCCATGATTACAGCATCCGAACGGAATGCTTTAATTTCATGAGTTGTTAAATCTTGTGCTTTAATACCTTTACATACGCCGTTTTCATCTAAAACTAGACCTAGGAATTCCCAGCCTTCGTATTTAGTAACTAGACCTTCAACTTCCCATTTACGAACTTGTTCATCAAGTGCGTATAGAAGTTGTTGACCTGTAGTTGCGCCAGCAAATGCTGTACGGTGATGCATTGTACCGCCGAAACGACGGAAATCTAAAAGACCTTCTGGCGTACGGTTGAACATAACACCCATACGGTCGAATAAATGAATGATACCAGGTGCAGCATCACACATTGCTTTAACTGGTGGTTGGTTTGCTAAGAAATCCCCACCATATACTGTATCGTCGAAATGGATCCAAGGAGAATCTCCTTCACCTTTCGTATTTACAGCACCATTAATTCCGCCTTGTGCACATACTGAATGTGAACGTTTAACGGGAACTAATGAGAATAATTCTACTTCTGTGCCAAGTTCTGCAGCTTTCATAGTAGACATTAGGCCGGCAAGACCGCCCCCAACGACTATTAATTTGCTTTTCGCCATTTTTTTCTCACTCCTCGTTCAATTAGTAGTCAAGCGCTTTCAAGCATTTCTGTTAATTCACTATTAACGGAATGCTAAAATTGCAAGCACGCCTACTACTGATAACAATACAAAGATAATCATTGTAATGTAAGTTGTAACTTTTTGTGATTTTGGAGATTGGATAAGTCCCCAGCTTATTAAGAACGACCAAATACCATTTGATAAATGGAATGTTGCAGCTAAAATACCTACGATGTAGAATGCTAGCATTCCTGGATTTGATACAACATCAGCCATTAAATCGTAATCGATTTCTGTTCCGTGTAACGTTTTTTGTAAACGTGTTTGGAAGATATGCCATGCAATGAAGATTACAAGGAAAATACCTGAAATACGTTGTAACATGAAGAACCAGTTACGTGTTGTACCAAAACGGTTAAGATTTGGTTTTGCTGTGAAGGCAATATATACACCATAGAATGCATGGAACATTAATGGAATGTAAATGATTACCCACTCAACGATTGGTAGGAATGGAATTTTTTCCATAAATCCTGAAGCAGTGTTAAATGCTTCTGAACCATTTGTTGCTGAATAGTTAACTAAAAAATGCACGATTAAAAACAATCCGATTGGTACAATACCAAGTAATGAATGTAATCGGCGTAAGTAAAACTCACGATCTTTAGACAAGATGTTACCCCCCTTAGTACTTAAAGTGCAACAACTCAAAATTGCCATGCGAATTCGCGTGACATCTTGGACTGTTCACTTTATCATGGTACAATATTATGACAAGTTCAATTGTACTCTCATAATATATGAGCGTCAAGGCAACTAGGTCTTTTATTGCTTATTAAATCCTCGCTTTTTTCTTTAAAAATGTGCGATTTATTCTATTTTAGTAGTCTTTATGCTAAAACTGTCAAAAAAGAGACAAAATTACGAAAGAAGGATCACAATGAACTCGATGGAAATGAAACATGTAACAGCATTTGGCTATGAATTAATTCGCGACCATATCCTGTCTGCAATTGTAGGAAAGAATGAAGAGGATATCCTTTATTGGTGTGGTAAAGAGATTGCTAGAAAATTCCCATTGTTGGAATTAGAGGAAGTAACCGCTTTCTTTGAAGAGGCTTCATGGGGAACCTTAGAGCTAACAAAAACATCAAAAGCAGAAGCTATTTACACATTAACAGGTGATCCAGATATCATTAAATTTGATCAACGTTGTTTCCGACTCGAATCTGGTTTTCTTGCAGAACAAAATCAAAAGTATAATGGGTACTTAACTGAATGCTATGAAATCGTCGATACAAAAAAAAATGTCGTTCAATTTCAAGTGAAATGGGATTTAAAAGACCCGATTCATCAAGATTAATTAATAAATACATACGTATCGTATGGCAGAAACCAACAGGTCCTCGGCTTTTCTCCAATCGTTCGCAAAATAAAAAAAATCGCGGAAACGCGATTTTTTTTATTTACATTGTAAAATGTCCTTGCTAGGCAGGCTTTGAAAAATATATTTTCGCAAAATAACATATCATTTCTACTATATAATATTTGTCTTATTGTCACTGTATAAAATCCTCAATTATTTCTTCTTAAAATAAGCAATTGTCGCATTCGCCAATTTTTCAGGTAAGCCTGCTTCAAGTAATTGTTCAAAACTCGCTTCTTTGATTTTTTTCATCGTTCCAAAATGTTGCAGCAATTGTTGCTTTCTTTTTGGACCAATACCACTAATTCCATCCAATTGAGAGATAAGTGCATTTTTTTCACGTAGCTGACGATGATAATTGATAGCAAAGCGATGGACTTCATCTTGGATACGTTGCAATAAGTAAAAACCTTCACTTGTTCGTTTTAATGGGATGACCTCTGGTGGATTTCCATAAAGCAATTGCGAAGTTTTATGCTTATTATCCTTTGCCAAACCTGCAATTGGTATATCTAAGCCTAATTCATCCTCTAAAACTTCTCGAGCCACTTCCATTTGCCCTTTCCCGCCATCTGTTACCAATAGATCAGGCAATGGCAATCCCTCTTTTACAACACGTCCATATCTACGTCGCAGCACCTCTCGCATCGCACCATAGTCATCATGTGCGGCAGCCGTTTGAATTTTAAATTTGCGATAATCATTTTTACGTGGCACACCATCTTCAAAAACAACCATTGCTGACACGGTATCCGAGCCGTAAATATGCGAGTTATCAAATGCCTCTATACGCAAGGGCGTTTGTATATTCATTGCTTCTCCTAGCTCTTCGCATGCACCGATTGTTCGCTCTTCCTGACGCTGTAAAATACTAAATTTCTCTTGAATTTTCATTTGAGCATTTTTCGTTGCTAAATCGAGCATTTCTCTTTTATAGCCACGATGCGGTGTGTGCACCTTCAATTCTAATACTTGCTCCAACATCTCTTTATCCGCCTCTAATGGCACAACAATTTCACTCGGCTTTATATTACTAGCTTCCTCATAAAATCTGGCGATAAATGTTTGAAACTCATCAACAGGTTCACCATAGCTTGGAAAAAGAGAAACCTCACGTTCGATCAATTTCCCTTGACGAATGAAGAATACTTGAACACACATCCAGCCTTTATCCACCGCATAACCAAACACATCACGATTTGTAAAATTCGTCGTCGTGATTTTTTGTTTCCCCATGATGGTTTCAATGCTGACAATTTGGTCACGTAATTCTTTGGCACGCTCAAAATCCAATTTTTCAGAAGCCTGATACATTTTTTGTTCCAATTGATTTTTAACTGCCTCATGCCCACCATTTAAAAAGTCACTAATTTCTTGAACGATTGTATCAAATGTTTCCTTTGGTACTTCTTTTACACAGGGTGCTAAGCATTGGCCCATATGATAGTATAAGCACACGCGATTTGGTAATACATCACATTTGCGTAATGGATAGATTCGATCCAATAATTTTTTTGTGTTGGCTGCTGCAAATGCATTCGGATAGGGTCCAAAATATTTGGCACGGTCCTTTTTCGCTTTTCTTACCATTAAAAGGCGTGGATACTTTTCATTAGTAATTTTTAAATAAGGGTATGTTTTATCCCCTTTTAGCATAATATTATATTTTGGATCATGTAATTTAATTAAATTTAATTCCAAAAGAAAAGCCTCTAAATCCGATGATGTAATAATATAATCAAAATCATTGATTTCACTCACTAATCTTTCAGTTTTCGGATCATGTGACCCCCTAAAATAGGAACGTACGCGATTTTTTAAAATCTTTGCTTTCCCTACATAAATAACAACACCTTGTCGATTCTTCATTAAATAGCAGCCTGGTAAATCAGGTAAAACAGCTAATTTTTGTTTAATTAGGTTATTCATCAATTGTCACCTTCAAAAAAAGGACTGTCTTAAAGTCCGTCTCTCTTAATTGAAAGGAAGTGTCAGAGAGGATAACGTGAAACGCTATACTTTCGACTTATCCAATTCTAGATAAGAAAAGATGAAAACTTTAAGGACAGCCCTTAAGAATTTTTAGTATTGTAGAGATTAAGCGTGTTTAGCAATTAATTCTGCTAATGCTTCTTTTGGTTGGAAACCAACTGTTTTATCAACTGGTTGACCATCTTTAAATACTAATAAAGTTGGGATTGACATGATACCAAATTGAGAAGCAGTTTCTTGGTTTTGATCAACGTCAACTTTTACAATTTTTGCTTTACCTGCTAAGTCTGCATCAAGTTCTTCAAGAACTGGAGCAATCATTTTACAAGGTCCGCACCAAGTAGCCCAAAAATCTACTAATACTACGCCTTCAGCTGTATCTTGATTGAATGTTGAATCTGTTGAATGTACAATTGCCATGTTCATTTCCTCCTTGTTATATAAACCATATGTATGGATTATAGCATGTAAATAACCTATGTGCGAAAAAATATGCCTACAAAAACAAACCTACCAAGACGACCAGTAATGAATTTTTCTACTAACTAACCAAATGAAGTGTTTATTCTACTGAAATATTTATTTTTCAAGTTTCCTATTTTTGAAGCGTCAAACCGTTTTCTATAAAAAACTTTGCTCTTTCTCTTCCATTCGATTAGTTTATTTGCTAGATAGAGCCAGCATATCTTCCTTACATAAATTTAACGACCTTCTTCAATCTCTAATTTAAATAATTTTGCTGCATTCCTCCAAAAAATCATTTCTTTTACCTGTTCATCCAGCGGCCAGTTTTCAATCTCATCTATGCTATTTTGAATGGGTTGTCCTAGCTTTAACCATTCAGAGCCAAATACGATTTGTTCCTGCAACGTGTCATTGGCATACGCTAAAAACAATTTCCAACCACTACTATCTTTTAAAGCATCATTCGAAGTGAATGTCGTTGTATCGACAAATAAATTTTTATATTTCAATAGCATCGTGACCATATCATCCAGCCATGGCCATCCCCCATGACCCAAAATTATTTGTAAATCCGGAAAATCTAACAATGGTTTTTCCAAGCGTTTCGGATGAGCGATAAACCCCGACGTATTTTCCAAATAGTTTAAAGAGCTTTGAACCCAGATTGGTATTTGATATTCCTCACATAATGAGTAGACAGGATAATATTTACGATGATCAGCAGGTATTCCATGATTTGTTGGATTTATAGTCACACCTTTGAAGCCTTGCATTGTGATGGCATTGCGCACAATACGCATGCTTTTACTCCCATGATGTGGATTGAAGGCTGCAAAACCTATAAATTCATCCGTATGAGTTTTCATAATACGTGAGATTTGTGCGTGTTTTTTAGCTTCTTCACTCATATCATTAAAGGAATCATTTACATGTATAGCATGATACTTAATATTTCGTTCACTTAATAAAATCCTAAAATTATCAAATGAATACGTACTTCGCAGAATTTGAAGGAAATTCTCTTTCAAGGATTGCATACTCGTAACAAGTAGCTCAGCATCTAGTTGTTTTTTTGTCCAACCTACAAGGGTTGCTAACCTCGGTAATTGAGACGCAAGGATTTTTTCATCATTCATGTCTAGTTGTTCCACGTCATCAAAATAAATCTGCGGTAATGTATTCGAGATATCAATAATCATTTTGTCTCCTCCTTATAAAAATTATTTTCGTGGACATTTCCCAAATAGTTCGGTACTATCAAATGAACATCATTAGTTTTAGTAATTTTCCATTACATACATTTTTTGTATATCGCCAACAAATAGCTTTATAATAGTTACTATATATACACTTAACGCTAATGTTAAGTTAATTTTGTGATGATTGGAAATATCTTATTCTTATGATGTTATAAGCAAATTTAATACTAGAAACCTATTTAAATGAGGAGGCTATTATGAGTATCGAACAATTGAAATACATCGTATCTGTAGCTAAATACCGTTCCTTTTCGTTAGCTGCTGAAAATCTTTTTATCTCGCAATCTGCCATAAGCCAAGCGATTATTCGACTAGAAAATGAGTTGAATATCCAATTATTTGATCGTTCAAAAACAACTATTCTTCCGACGAAGGATGGGGAAGTATTAATTAATCAAGCGAATAAAATCTTATCAGAACTAGAATATTTTGAAATGCTCCGTTTTCAGACTCTCAAGAAAAATAAACAACTTATACGTATTGGCGTATTAAAAGGAATTTATCTACCTTTCATTGCAGAATTAATCAAAAAAAGTAAGGATTCCAATTGGGAAATTATTTATGAAGAAGCCGATTCGATTGAATTAGCTAAAATGCTTGAAAAAAAGCAATTGGATGTAGCAATATTAGCTCTTTATCCTGAAAGCTTACATTATTTACAAAACACAAACTATGTCCATTCAACACCTATTGATTTGTATCTCTTTATGAGTAAGCTGTCTCCATTGCATACGCAAGAACAAATTACTCCAAGTCAGTTACATAATGTAACACTTGCAAATTATGCTGGTCCATTTACGAAGTGGTTGCTTCAACAAATTCAAAAAAAATACGGTCCACTCAATATACTTTACGAAACAAAAAATATTGACTTACTTCGACAATCTATACGAAATAATGATGCCGTATCCATCGAAACAGGTGCCGATCTTCTACATAATCACTTAATAGATAATGAAGAAATTGTTGCGATTCCTTTCCATCATGATGCTACACCAAAATTCCACTTAGGCGTTGCCTATTTAAAACAGGATGAGAATTCTTTAAGTCAAGAACTAGCAAGTAAAATTGACCAGCTTTTAAAACAAGAATTTATTTCTGTCATCCACCCACAATAAATTCATTCACTGTCAAAAAGCAAATGCTTTTCTACAGTTGAATTACGCAGTAATTTGTTTATCTTTACAAGTTGTTCCTATCAAAAAATCAAGCTCTACCCTACTTTACTGTCTTTTAGCAAACACTGACAGCTAATGAATAATTAAATTTTCCTGGTAATATATACAAAAAGAAGGAGCTGCGTTAATCGCAACTCCTTCTTTTCTTATGTTTAGATCATTCACGTAACATGGCCATGTACGATTGTCTCATCTTTTTCCGATAGCTCATCCGACTTCAAGATGTAACTCCTGAATTCGGTTTTATAGCGAATTAGACGCTTGCTTTAAGTGCTTTAACTTCTTCAATTAATAATGGCATGACTTCAAATAAATCGCCTACAATACCGTAGTCTGCAACTTTGAAGATATTCGCTTCAGGGTCTTTATTAATTGCTACGATAACTTTAGAGTTTGACATCCCCGCTAAATGTTGAATAGCTCCTGAAATCCCAACTGCAATGTATAAATCAGGTGTTAATACTTTACCTGTTTGACCAATTTGTAGTGAGTAATCGCAGTAATCTGCATCACATGCACCACGCGAAGCACCAACGGCACCGCCTAATAAGTCTGCAAGCTCTTTTAGAGGTTCGAAACCTTCTGCACTCTTCACGCCACGTCCACCAGAAACAACTACCTTCGCTTCTGAAAGATCTACACCATCCGTTGCTTTACGAATGACATTTTCAACGATGGTACGCAGATTTTGTATATCTACAGAAAGATTATCCACTGTACCTGTTTTACCTGCAGCTTTTTCAAGTGGTTCAATATTATTTGGACGAACCGTAATGAATACTGGCGAGCTAACAGATTCAACTTTTTCAAAAGCTTTACCTGAGTAAATTGGACGAACAAATTGAGCTGCGTCTCCAGCACCTTCAATTGAAGTTACATCAGATATCAAGCCTGTCTCAAGACGACTTGCCACTTTTGGTGAAAGGTCCTTACCTAACGCCGTATGACCAATAACAATTGCATCTGGATTTTCTTGCTCTACCACTGCTAAGAAAGCTTGGTTGTATCCATCAGCTGTATAAAATTTTAAATGTGGGTGTTCCACGATAACAACGCGGTCAGCACCATACTCGAATAATTCACCTGTTAATGCTGAAACATCCGTGCCAAATAGTGCAACGACTACTTCGCCACCTTCAGAGATTTGTTTTGCCGCTCCTATTGCTTCAAATGATACGTTTCTAAGTGTATTCTCACGTGTTTCTGCTAGTACAACAACTTTTTTAGACATCTGTTTTTCCTCCAATCAATTTCTATAAATTAAGCATTCTGCTGTTAGTTCGGTTCGATTAAATTACTTTAGCTTCTGAACGTAATGCTGAAACAAGCTCTTTTACTTGATCTGATAGATCACCTTCAAGTATTCTACCGGCTTTCTTTTCAGGAGCTAGAAATACTTCTACAGTTTTGATTTTTGGTGCAACATCATCTTCGTCGATATCTAAATCATCTAATTCAAGCTCTTCCAGCGGTTTTTTCTTCGCTTTCATGATACCTGGTAAAGATGGATAGCGCGGTTCATTTAGACCTTGCTGTGCTGTTACTAATAATGGTAGAGAAGTTGAAATCTCTTCCGAATCCCCTTCTACGTCACGAACGATTTTTACGTCTGTGCCAGAAAGTTCAAGATTTGTAATGGTTGTTACATAGTTGATATCCAGTAACTCAGCTAAGCGCGGACCTACTTGACCTGAACCACCATCAATCGCTACATTACCAGCAATGATTAAATCTGCTTCTTTGTCTTTTAAGTACTCAGCTAAAATTTTTGCTACTGAGAATTGATCTAAGTCTTCTACATCCTCTTCTGCATTAATAAGTACTGCTTTATCTGCACCCATTGCTAATGCTGTGCGAAGTTGTTTTTCAGACTCTTCATTTCCTATTGTAATGACAGTTACTTCACCACTTGCACTGTCACGTACTTTAATTGCTTCTTCTATCGCATATTCATCATAAGGGTTGATGATGAATTCTGCACCGTCTTCTTGGATTGCGCCACCTGATATAACTAATTTTTCCTCTGTATCAAAAGTTCTTTTCACTAATACGTAGATGTTCATAAATGTAAACCTCCTAAATAGTATTATTTACCTTTAAATACTGCCTGACGTTTTTCAACGAATGCTGTAATGCCTTCTTTCGCATCTTCTGATGAAAATACACGTCCAAATGTTTCAGCCTCTTCATTAATTCCCGTATAAAAACGGTCAGTTTTCGAATAAGCTAGCATATCGATTGTTGCTTTTAGCGCAATGGGACTCTTTAATGCAATTTTTTTAGCGATTTGAATTGTTGCCTCTAACAACTCTTCTTCGTCAAATGCTGCATTGGCTAACCCCCATTTTACAGCATCCTCACCTAAGATAGGATTGCTTGTAAACATCATCTCAGCGGCTTTCGCTGCACCAACATGACGTGGAAGTCTTTGTGTTCCGCCAAATCCCGGGATCAAGCCTAACGAAAGTTCCGGTAAACCAAGTTTTGCTGTTTTAGATACATAGCGTAAATGACAACTCATAGCTAGCTCTAAACCTCCACCTAGTGCTGCTCCATGAATGGAAGCGATTACAGGTTTCTCAAAACTTTCAATTCGTTCAAAAATAGCCTGTGCTTCCTTCGCATGCTGCTCGATATTTGGAACAGATAAGAATTCCTTAATATCAGCTCCAGCAGAAAAAAATCTGCCCTCACCATGGATTACGACAACTCTCGTTGAGGAATCTACTTCAATTGTATTTAATGCTTCATCAATTTCTTTCACGAGAACTTGACTCATTGCATTTGCTGGAGGTCTCACAATTGTGATAATTGCTACACCTTCATCTGTACTTAATTTTAGAAATTCCATGTTGCTCCCCCTTTACTATGTAGTAAAGATGAGTGCACTGTTTCATTCTAGAAATAGTACACTCTTCTATAGTTAAGCCTTAATACCATTTAATAATAATTGAAATACTTTTGGTGCTTGAAGTGTTAAATCAAATTTATGATCCTTCATAACCCAAGATGTTGTAACCTCATCAATCGTTCCAAATATAACTTGACGAGCTAAACGTAAATCAATGTCTTTACTAAAGGCACCAGACTCGACACCTTCTTTTAAAATAGCATCTAGTTGATCTAAATACACTTTAAGGATTGCATTAATTTTCAAACGTAAATCTCGATTCGATTGACGTAATTCTAACTGTGTCACGCGAGATAAATACGTATCATTTGAAAGTACTTCAAAATGATTTTGAATCATTAATCTTAATTTTTCAGTTGGATCCGTATTTTCGATAATGATATTATTTAAGCTTTCAATAAATACCGCCATCTTCTCTTCAAAAACTGAAATTAATATATCCTCTTTGTTTTTGAAATATAAATAGATTGTTCCGTCTGCCACGCCTGCTTGTTTCGCAATTTTTGAAACTTGGGCTTGGTGATAGCCATTATCTGCAATCGCAATGACTGCAGCATCAATAATTTGTTTATACTTCGGTTTCTCTCTTTTCATCCTATACCACCACCTATTGCCAAAACATGAATGATTATTCATTCATGTTTTTATAATAGTATTCAATCTTACCATTGTCAAGCAGATGACCGATTTACGCTTCTTTTTGTTTTTGCTTCTCTTCTTCTAGTAAAGTACGTCTTAAAATTTTACCAACAGCTGTTTTTGGAAGCTCTGTTCTGAACTCATAAATACGCGGTACTTTATAAGAAGCTAGATTTTCACGACAGAATTTGTTTAAATCTTTATCTGTAGTTGTAGAGCCTTCTTTTAATACAACATAGGCTTTCACAGTCTCTCCACGATAAGGATCAGGCACACCTACAGCTACGCATTCAACTACATCTGGATGTTCATATAGCACTTCTTCTACTTCACGGGGATAAATATTATAGCCCCCCGCTATAATGATATCTTTCTTACGATCCACAACATAGAAGAATCCTTCTTCATCCATATAGCCTAAATCACCTGTTTTAAGCCAGCCATCATTTAACACGATGTTCGTTTCTTCCGAAAGATTCCAATAGCCTTTCATAACTTGTGGGCCTTTCACAACTAATTCACCGATTTCACCGATTGGCATTTCTGTATCCCCATCACTATCGATAATACGCGCATCCGTATTAGGCCAAGGAATACCAATTGAATTTTTTCTACGTAAATCTTCAAAAACTAAATTCGCATGTGTTACAGGAGATGATTCTGTTAAACCATATCCTTCTACTAAAATACCACCTGTTAATTTTTCGAATTTTTCTTGTACATCCGCAGGTAAAGAAGCAGAACCACTTATACATGCTTTAATAGAAGATAAATCATATTTTGTAATGTCCGGATGATTAATTAGACCAATATAAATTGTTGGTGCTCCTGGGAAAAATGTTGGTTTTAATTTTTGAATTGTTTTTAGAGTTGTTTCTACATCAAATTTCGGTAATAGAATCATTTTACAGCCTTTAATAACACTCAAAAGTAATACCGTTGTCATGCCATATACATGGAAGAATGGTAGCACACCAAGAATGGTATCTTCTCCATTATTCGGATCTGTTGTCCACTCCTTACACATATTCACATTCGCTACAAGGTTTTGATGCGTTAGCATAACGCCTTTCGGAAAACCTGTCGTCCCTCCCGTATATTGTAACAATGCAAGGTCTTTTTCAATATCCGTTTCAATTGCAGGATCTGTAGCTGGAGATGATTTAAAAATTTCAGTAAGCAAGTGACTCACGCCGCTATGTTTCACTTCTACTTTAAAACCATATTCCTTTTTCTGAACCATAGGATACAATAGGTTTTTAGGGAACGGAAGGAAGTCTTTAATCCCCGTAATAATTACATTTTCTAGATTGGTATTTTTAAACACCTTCATAATACGCGGATACAAAATATCCAAGCTGACAATAACTTTCGCACCACTATCTTTCAATTGATACTCAATTTCGCGCTCTGTGTATAATGGATTCGTCATCACCACAACAGCACCAGCATAAAGTGCACCATAGTAACTAATAACAGCTTGCGGTGCATTAGGTAGCATTAATGCTACGCGATCCCCTTTTTGAATACCCAATTTTACTAAATAATTTGCAAACTTCAATGAATACTTGTGCAATTCACTATATGTGATGTCTTTCCCCATAAAATGTATCGCAATTTTTTCTGGCGTACGTTGTGCAGCATTTGTTAAATACTGTTGTAAAGGTATGTCCTCAAAATCTAAGTTTTCCTTAATGTATTTCGGATAATGCTGTAACCAAACTTTTTCAGCCATTCCATCCACCCCTTAGAAAAAATTGTAAATATTTCTTTCATTATACAGAATAGTGTTAGCGCTTTCAAATGCTAACTAAGAAAATATTGCACTTTTTCGCTAAAAAACTAAACACTATGTACAAAAAAACGCAATATACTTTAAATCATTCTATATAATC
>JAGHSJ010000308.1 GCA_018065935.1 Candidatus Kurthia equi | reverse complement strand
TTAAGTTTACTTCTAAAACTTGACCCATGGACAAATTGACAGGTCTGTTGCTTTTCACAGCGGGCATCCTGTAAGTAAAAACTCCATCCGGAGTTTGTTGGAATTAATTCGAAGGAAAGCTGGCATTATTAGACAAATGCTTGCCTAAATATAAAACGACACTGAATTATAAAACGTGAACTATCAAAATACAAACAACTGAAAATGACATTTTGAGTAAAAAAGCCTTAAATAAGAATCATTAACAACAATAAGATCCTTTTCACTCTATTCACAATACCCATTTATACACGCTATTTTATTGTTTTTGAATAGTTAAATGCGTGTATTTGATTCAGAATCTATACTCCAAAGCACCCTGCTTCTTTAGACTAAAGGCGCACACTCTCGCAACAAATAAAAGCACCCCCTTTTAAAGCATCATGTTCCAGCTATATTTCCGCTCGAAATACCATATATTTTTTTAGATGACTTTTAATTTAATACCATTAAACGAAAGAATCACTTAGATTCCCCTTCACCATAGATTTTTTAAGAAAATCGAGCATTTTGCATTCAAAAAACCATTAATTTATTTTTAAAAACTCAAAAAATGTACATTTAGTTGCATAATTTTAGTTATTTTTTAATCAAACAAACAACAAAAGCTGACGTTTAATTGACCCTTTCCGGGATTCAGGCAACGCATTATGCTTGCCCTTAAATGAAGGATTTATATGCTTTTAAGCCTATATTCATGAGGCAAGTAGTATTTTTGAAGTCAATCTAAGAGTTTGAAAATTTGAAACATTCGCGCGGATGATTGCATTTTTTTATGCACCTCATTCAAAATTTAACTTATTATAGCGACTTGATACTGTGATTTTATTGATCTTTTTATAACAAGATTAATCAAGTTATACGACGTGCAAGTGCACGCTTTCATCCATAAGTATAATTGACAAAATTTCAGTACTCACTAATCTTATAGCAAATTTTGATCCATCCGTTTTGTTCACTACAAAATTGATAAACAACTCGGATAAACATTCACCAGGACAGGAGATCTATTGAATGTCTGAAGCAACTGGCAAAAAAGCCGTTTTACAACTTGATGGCAAAGAAATTGAACTACCAATTTACAGCGGTACATTGGGCCCAGATGTAATCGACGTTAAAGATGTGTTGGCTGCAGGCCACTTTACTTTTGATCCTGGTTTTATGGCGACTGCTGCGTGCGAGTCTAAAATCACGTTCATCGATGGCGGTAAAGGTGTACTTTTACACCGTGGTTACCCAATCGACCAATTAGCAACTAAAGCAGATTACTTAGAAACTTGCTACCTACTTCTTAACGGTGAGCTTCCAACTGCTGAGCAAAAAGAAGAATTCGACGCTAAAGTACGTAACCACACCATGGTTCACGACCAAGTAAGTCGTTTCTACAACGGTTTCCGTCGTGATGCGCATCCTATGGCGATCATGGTTGGTGTTGTTGGTGCGTTATCTGCGTTCTACCACAACAACTTAGACATCGAAAA
>JAGHSJ010000436.1 GCA_018065935.1 Candidatus Kurthia equi | reverse complement strand
TATTCCAACTAGCGATTAAACTTGGTTTATTCATTTTAAATTGAATCGCTGTTTCTTGATAAGAAGCGCCTGTTTGTTTCATAAAGTGTAATACATCCACTTTGAATTGAACAGGATAAAACTGCTTCGTGTTTTTTGGGCTTATCCCTTCTATGCCCCAATCTTTATAGGCTCGGACCCAATCTTGAAGAGGTGTTGGAGAAGGCATACCATATTTTCTCGCCAGTAATGTATAACCTAAACTATCCATTAAATACTCTTGTACAAGATTTAATTTAAATTCTTCGCTATATTTGACCATAAAAAATCACTCCAAAAGTTAGTTTTTAACTCTAACTTTTGGGGTGCGGCACCCAGCCACTCTCTTTTTATTTTCTAAAACAATAAATTCTAACTAAAAAACATTCTTTATGTCATATATATGCAATTACTTACGCATTATCAATTTGTTATGACATCAATTTAATTGAAATGTTCAAAATTTACGATTTATTCCGATAAATATTTTATAACTAACAACATGAAATGAGGAAATAAATACTATGAAAAAAGTTTTTCTCTTACGAAATAAACTAATCATTATTTTTTCGATTATTTTATTCATACCAACATTAAGTATTGGCTGGTCCTCATATACCAGTGCAAAAAAACAAATCATTGAGCAACAAAACAATTATGCTGCTTCAAGTGTTGAAATATTAAATACAAATATTACACATACATTATCTAGCAAAATAGACGACATTAACTATTTAGCTAATCGGGTGGCTTCTCTACCATTAAAAACAGCTGAAAATTCAGAAGTACGCAAAGTATTAGATGATTATGTAGAAAGTCATACAGATGTTGCAATGGCATACATAGGAACAACAAGTAATGACATGATTCGCATGCCTTTCTTTGAATACGATAGTGATTATATTCCAAGTGAACGTGATTGGTTTAAAAATGCTTTAAATGAGGGAAACTATTCAATTTCTCCTCCCTATACTTCAGCTACATCAAATGAATTAGTTATCACTATTTCGAAAAAGCTAGAAAATAATCAAGGGGTTGTTGGTATTGATTTATCTATCCAGCAATTTAACACGCTAGCCAAAGAAATTAAGATTGGGGACAAGGGTTACTTAAGTATTGTTGACACAGAAAACAAGTATATTTCTCATCCTAAAAAAGAGTTAGGCTCTACTATTGAAAAGAATATCGCATCCCTAATGAATGGAAAACGTGATGCTGAAAAAGAGATAGCCAACACACACGCTATCTTAAAAACGAATAATTTAACTGATTGGAAAATAATCGCAACAACTTATACAAGTGAAGCTACTGCCATCGCCAATAAAACATGGGCTACTACAGGTACTGTTTTAGCCATCGCCTTCATTCTAGGTGGTCTGTTAGTAACCTTTGTCATCATTTCGATTGTACGCCCTATTAAAAAATTACGTAGCAGTGCATTACAAATTAGTGAAGGTGATTTAACCGTTACTGTTGATGTCTCAACTAAAGATGAAATTGGTGATTTGGCTAATGCCTTCATCATAATGAAAAAACAACTAACTACATTGCTTATGCAATTGAATGAACAATCCAATGTGCTACAGCAAGCGACACATACGATGAACGCAAATACCGTACAAAATAGCGCAAGCTCTCAAGAAATTTCATCTGCAATTCATGAAATCACTTTAAGTGCTGAGCAACAAATGAACCATATCGATCAAACGAACCTTTCTATTTCGGAAATTGAAAATGGGGTTTTAGGTATTACAGATGACACCGCTCAGGTCACAGAGCTTGCGCAGGTCGCACATGAACAAGCCATTGATGGTGGTAAATCAATTCAAAATACTGTTACAAAAATGAGTGTTATTAATGATGCTGTACATGAAACTGATTATAAAGTTCGCGCGTTATATGATCGTACGAAAGAGATTGGCTCAATTTTAGAAATCATTCGTTCGATTGCAGACCAAACAAATCTATTAGCTTTAAATGCTTCGATTGAAGCGGCTCGTGCTGGAGAACACGGAAAAGGCTTTGCAGTTGTTGCTGATGAAGTTCGAAAGTTAGCTGAAAGTTCTCAACAATCTGCACGCCAAATTGAAGGCCTGATTAAAGCTGTACAAGCTGATACAGGAGAAACGGTTACAATTATGCAGGAAACAATGAATCATGTAAAAGATGGTACACAGGTTGCTCAAGATACAGCTGAAAAATTCAAAGACATTATCGTGAGTATGCAAGATATAACACCACGTATTGAAAATATGTCTGCTACATCTGAGGAAATATCTGCTACCATCGCAGAAGTTTCGCAATCATCACTACAATTAGCTGACCTAGCAAAAGACACAGCTGCTGCATCTGAAGAAGTTTCCGCTTCTGCCGAAGAATCACTATCTTCGACAGAAAACATGGAAAAAACTTCGCAAGAATTAAAAGATTTATCTATTGAATTACAAAAATCGATTCAACAATTTAAGTTATCATAAAAAAACTGCTCTTAATAAAAAAAGGAAGAATCGCTCGTAACTGAAGCGATTCTTCCTTTTTATATCGTATGAAGAGATACTCTCTTCGACTCTTTATATTATGAAATTCTATAGTTTAATAGTTGGTCAGAAAATACTTTTTGCAAGAAATTTCCTTCACTTGCCTTAATAATTAATCCCTGTTTCACAAGTTCATCCCAGATGACTTTATCTAATGCATATGGGGACTCGTGTTGTAGAAGATCAATCTCATTTTTAGAAAGTGAAACACGATAGTTTTTTCCTAAATATTGTACTTTGACAACATATGAACGCCATTCTTCCAGCTCCACATTCACTTGCATATCCCATTGTAACAATTGTGTGTGTAAATCGCTTGTTACCTTTTCGAAAAATTTACGTGTTGTATATGAGTTGGCCATGGTTGTTCTAAAAAAACTGTTTGTATTCATATTTTCGCTTCCCCTTTCGCTATTACCTAGTTATCTTATAGGAATTATAACAAATAATTTTTTCTTTGTAAACAAAAATCACTAACCATAAAATACATAGTTAGTGATTTTGTCTGCTATTCGCTATGTTCAGCTATCCCAACTAAGTTTACACGTGGCTTGCCATGCTTAAAATGCTGATCAATTTCACAATCCACATGATATACCTGACGTATTAATGCTTTTGTAATCACTTCTTCTGATGTCCCATAACGTACCATTTCACCATTTTTTATCACACATATTTTATCGCTATAAATACTGGCTTGATTTAAATCATGTAATACCATAACAATTGTCATTCCTAATTCGCGATTGACCGTATGGATTAATTCTAATAATTGTAATTGATGCGCAATATCGAGATAAGTTGTTGGCTCATCTAGCAACAAAATTTTAGGACGTTGTGCTAAAGACATTGCTATCCACGCTCGTTGCGCTTCTCCTCCAGACAAAGAGACAACGAGTCGATTTCTAAATTTCTCTAATCCTGTTTTTTCAATGGCCCAGTCAATAATTTCTGTATCCTCCTTATTGATTGATTCAAACCATTTCTTATGTGGTGTTCGACCATATTCCACTAATTGTTCCACGGTCAAATCATGTGGTGCTTTATTTGATTGAAAAAGTACACTCATTCTTTGAGAAATATCTTTAGATTTGAGCGACATTAAATCTTCATTATCTAAATAAACCATCTTTTGGTCAGGTTTAATCATACGAGAAATAGCCTTTAGTGCGGTTGATTTACCAGAGCCATTCGGTCCAATAATTGAAACGATTTCTCCCTCTTCAATGTGAAAGCTAAGTTTTTTCACAATCTTCCTCTGATTCAGTTCTACTGATAAATTATCTACCTTCAACATCTATATATCCCCTTTTTTCATTAAGTAAAGGAAATAAGGACCGCCAACCATCGCCATCACAATACCTGCTGGAATGTCTAAAGGTGCAAATAATGAACGCCCAACCGTATCTGCTAATACTAGAATGAGCGCACCTAATACCATACTCATCGGTATAAGTAAGCGATGATTTGTCCCAACGATTAATCTTGCCATATGAGGAACCACTAATCCTACGAAGCTTAGTAAGCCTACAACAGCTACTGAAATAGCTGCTAAATAGACCGCTACAAGTGACAATAAGATCCGTATTTTATTCGTATTCTCTCCTAGATTTACGGCTACTTGCTCTCCTAAAGATAAAATATTAGCTGAACGAATACAGCAAATGGCTAAAATCCATCCAATAATTGAATAGGGGATTAGCATGCCTACATCGCCCATTCCTTTTCCACCGATACTCCCATTCATCCATTGAAGTGCTGCAGGTAAACGATCGCTATATAAAATCGAAAGTAATCCTGTAACGCCTCCAAAAATAGCATTTACTGCAACACCTGCTAGAATAATGCGGACAGGTGAAATACTGCTATTCTTCCAAGCTAATACATAGACAATCGCTACAGCAATTGTTCCACCAACCATTGCTGCTATAGGAATCCAATTTCCTAAAGCCGGGAATACTAGCATAATCAAAAGCACGGCTACTGAAGCTCCGCTTGATACGCCGATAACACCTGGATCAGCTAATGGATTTCGCATAACGGCCTGTAATAAGGCCCCTGAAATAGCCAAGTTAACACCTACTAATGCAGCTATGCATACCCTTGGGATTCTCAAGTCCCAAACGATTGTTTGAGACATCTTCTGACCATGACCAAATAAGGTTTTAATTGTTTCAATTGGAGAAATATAAACACTTCCTATACCAATCGCTACAATTAAAATGACCAGTAACAAAATTGCTGTATATGTAATTCTTGACGTTTTTTTTGTCGTTGCATTCATTATATTTTCCCTACTTCTCTAGCATTTTCTGAAGCGTTGCTAAGCCTTCAGATGATTGGGGAAGTGAGGCATAGCCGAAAAGTTCATAATCTAGTGCATAAACTTGTTCATTTTTGAATGCCAACAATTCATTCCAAGCACCATTCTTTTTCACTTCTTCTTTAAATTGTTTAAGTGTTGTTTCGGCATCTCCATGTGAAACAATCAATATAGTGGATGGATTAATCGCTACGACATCCTCCAGATTCATTGGCACGTAGGATTCTTTTGATTTAGTTGCTTCAGTAATAATATTTTTAGCACCTAATTCCTCTATTAAACTCCCTACATATGTAGTCGTGTTCATCAGCATAAAAGATTCTCCTGAGCCGAAAATCAACATTACTTTTTTATCTGTTGCATCATTTGATGCAATGATGTCTTGATGTTCTTTTTCCAGATTTTTTAAATACTCATCTGCTTGTTTTTCCTTATCCATCGCATGTGCTATTGCCTCGAAGGATACTTTTAGCTGCGGTAAAGAATCTGCTGGTAAAAATGTTGCTGGAATTGAGGTGTTTTTTATTTTCTTCTCTAAATTTGTATGTATAGAATCTACGCCAATAACTAAATCTGGTGTCAAACTAACTATTTTTTCGATATCTGGTTCAACAGCTGTTCCCACTTTTTCTATCTTTTCAAATCCTTCTGGTAGTTCATGCGAGGATGTTGGAAGACCCACTGGCGTAATATCCAAAACCTTTAGCATTTCTGCAATTGTTACAGAAGTTGTAATTACTTGTTTAGCTACTTCCGTTGGAAATGTTTTAGCTAATTTTTCACTTGCAGATTGTGGATTGGCCTCAATTTCATTTAGCGCTTCTGCTTTTAATTCTTTTGCTACCACATGATTTGTCGATTGCTCTTTACCGCTCTCTCCGCATGCTCCAAGCAATAAAGCAGATGACAAAAGTAGTGCACTGCATAAATGTCGCTTCATTATAGAACCTCCCAAAAACGTTAATTGAAAATCATTATCATTGAGAAATATAACAAAATATAATCAACTAAACAACCTCGTTATTGGAAAATATTTTCCAATATTTAAGCGTTTTTCCATCCACTATTTTTATAGGACCAATTCAACTAGCTTTTATAACTTTTCCATTCAAGCAATATTACATAAAAAAAGAAAAACTTATCCTTCTCTTTAGCGGAATTTTTGCATATAAAAAGAGAAATCACATTTGCTGTCATGTGATTTCTCTTTTAGTAGATTCATTTACTAACGTATTATTTTTTAGCGATATGAACTTTTAATTGCTTGTTCTTCACTGTTTTGTTTTGCATTGCTTTTAAGACGATTGGGCCTTTCCCATTTAAGATTTCAACAAATGTACAAGCTTCTTCTATTGTAATAATCCCAATATCTTTACCTTCAATACCATCGATTGAATTAATCGTCCCAACAAAATCAATAGCACGTAATTTTTTCTTTTTCCCACCATTAAAATAAATCTTCATAATGTTGGCGTTTAATTGCTCACTCTTCATTACTTTACGTTCTGGAGAAGATTGCATCTTCGTTTCAAACGCTTGGCGATTTGCCTCAACCAGATCTATCGCTGGTATTGCTACACGTTCAATTGTTTTCTCAATATATTCTTCAATTTCATTTAATTGACGACGTTCATTTTTAGCAGCTAACATAATCGCTACGCCACGCTGCCCCGCACGGCCTGTACGACCAATACGGTGAACATAACTTTCTTTTTCATACGGTACATCATATTGAATAACCATTGAGATATCTTCAATATCAATCCCACGAGCCGCTACATCTGTAGCAACTAAATAACGGAAGTCTCCACGACGGAAGTCTTTCATTACTGCTAAACGGTCATCCTGTGTCATACCACCATGTAGCATATCCACGCTATAGCCATCATTTTCAAGCTTCTCACATAATTGATCTACTTGATCTTTTGTGTTACAAAAGACGATACAGCTATTCGGATTTTCGATTACTGTGAATTTTTTCAACGTTTCATATTTATGAGCAGTATCTACTTCTACTAATTTTTGTTCAATTGTTGATTTCTTCATTTGTTTATCTTCATGTTCAATGAAAATTGGCTGATTCATATAGCGCTCTGCTAATTTTCTAATTTCACTTGAATATGTCGCAGAGAATAATAATGTTTGGCGTTTCTTAGGAAGTAGTTTAATAATCGCCTCTACTTGATCTAAAAAGCCCATATGCAATAATTCATCTGCTTCATCGATAACAAAGTATTTTAACTCATCTAGCTTCAATGTACCTCGCTCAATATGGTCCATTACACGTCCAGGTGTTCCTGCTACTACATGTGTTTTTTGACGTAGTGCAGTTGTTTGAAAGCGGATTGGCTCACGACCGAATAATGCTACAGCTTTAATGCGCTTGTAACGTCCGATATTAGTAAAATCCTCTTTTACTTGAACAGCTAGTTCACGTGTTGGTAATAAAACAAGCACCTGTGGCTTGTTCTCTGCCCAATCTATTTTTTCGATTGTAGGAATAGCAAAGGCTGCTGTTTTCCCACTCCCTGTTTTTGATTTGGCAATTACATCTTTCCCATCTAATACGCTTGGTAACACCTGTTGTTGAATTGCAGTTGGCTCTTCATAGCCTAAATCTGCAATGGCACTTAAAATTGTTTCATCAAGTGCAAAGTCTTTAAAATTTTTCACGTTGTTCCCCTCTCTTTACTCCTTCAGTCAGTATAACGTATTTTTCATAAAATTACTGCCATACCTTATTTGTATTCTTGCTATCCAAAACTACTTACTATTCACCTATTCCCCCTGTTGCTTACTTTCACTACATTTATTTTTTAAAATAGCCCCCTATTTTTCTTTTACTTTTAACGCTGAATACAGTAATTTTAAATAATGAGGTGATTGTAATGACAATTAAATTTTATGAAGATAATGAATATATTCGAAGTGGCATCACATTAAAAGATCCAACAAAACCAGAAGAAAATAATATGGCGCTTCACTGCTGCCAAGACCCAGAAGCTATTTTGAAAAATCGTCAAGCATTAGCAGATACTTTACAAACAGACCTACAACATATTGTTTGTGCCAATCAAACGCATAGCGCCAATGTACATAAAGTGACACGTGAAGATTTCGGTCGTGGTGCAACATCAGCAAATGATGCAATCAAAGACACAGATGCTCTTTATACCTTTGAAAAAGACGTCACACTTTGCACATTTACTGCGGATTGTGTACCTGTTACTTTTTATGAGCCTACAAGTGGATTAATTGGCGTGATTCATTCAGGCTGGCAAGGAACAGTGAAAGAAATTTCAAGCCATGTGATGGAACAATTAATTTCGAAAGAAAAAATTGACCCGCGTCATTTAAATGTTCATTTAGGAAGTGCTTTAAGCCAAGAAAAATTCGAGGTAGATGAAGATGTATACTTCAAGTTCAAAGCTCTTGGATATGCAAATGACTTCATGTATTTTAATGAACAAACGAATAAATATCATATTGATAATCAGTTAACAGTAAAAAAACAATTTGAATTAGCTGGCGTACCTAGTCATCAAATTACAATTGATACAAGCTGTACATTTATAGAAGACTTCGGATTCTCTTATCGTCAAAATCGTGAGGACGGTAGACATTTAACCTTTTTACAACGTAAATAATCTAACCATATATACCCTTCCCTCCTGCATGCTAAAAGTGGATGAGACGGAACATTTATTAATGTTCTAAAAAAGACAAGAATCACATTACAAATGATTCTTGTCTTTCTTATTCTCTGTAATTATGTGTTTTTTACCCATAGTTTTAACATATTCCATTGAAATAACCTAAATTGTTTCACGTGGAACAATTGTTTAAACAATAATTTTTTCTACTGCAAAAATGCTAAGCTTTTTTATATTTACTATACTATTTCGGTATTTATCAAAAAAAGCCTAAAAAAGAACCTTTTTGAAACATGGATTTTCAAATTCTATGCTACGCTTCTCGGTAAGTCCATAAATTAATTATCCTGTTTCTCATACATAGCTCTCTACATAAAACTAATATAGCTTTCTTAACCTCTATGGACTCATCAAATTCATTTCATTAAGAAAGGTTGTTTGCGATGAGTATTTTATTAGTTGATGATGAAGTTGATAGTTTAAATCACTTAAAAGAAATTTTAGTCTCTGAAGGTTATTTAGACACTGTTAATTTGAATTCATCTACAGCATTACTCGAGTATTTAAATTTCACTGACCAAGCTAAACATGTTGACCTAATTTTATTGGACATTGTATTAAGCGAGATTGATGGCATAGAAACTGTAAAAAGAATTAAAAATCAGCCACACTTAAACAGCATACCTATTATTTTCATCGCTGCCTTTGAAGATAAAAATAAATTAGCGGAAGTATTAAATATTGGTGGAGATGATTATATTTCTAAGCCTTTTAACCAAGAGGAATTATTAGCACGTATTCGCGTAGCATTACGTTTGAAAAAAGAATTAGATTGGCATATTGAGTACGACAAAAAGATTAACCAAGAATTAGTATTAGCTGCAAGCATTCAACGTAGTTTATTAAGTGCTCCCGTACAAAATAATGAAATAAAGATCTCCGCTGCATATAAGCCTTCGTATAATTTAGCTGGTGATATGTACTATTGGCAAAAAAAGAGCGACCATAGTTACACGATTGTGCTATTCGATATGATGGGAAAAGGCATTTCTGCCGCATTAGTCTGCATGTTCATTTCTTCTATTTTTCGTGAAACAATTACAAATATAGATGACCCCATCATCGTCATTGAAAAAATGAATCAATATATGGCATTACTTAATACACAAAAAGATGCCATTCCTTTTTATTTTACTGGGATTTATTTAACAGTAGACACTGCCACACATACGATTGAATATGTAAATGCAGGCCACCCATCCTTCTATGTAAAAATAGATAATCAAGAAGCTTTTCCTGTCATGTCTAATACAACAGCCATTGGTTTCTTCAATGATATTGTTGTCACTAAAAATATCATTCATTATGAGGAGTATTTTCAAATCATCTTATTTACAGATGGTGTTTTTGAAGCAGTTGATTCAAATGATTTAGTTATTGAAGAAAAAATACAACTGGCATGTGATCGAATATGGCCAATAACAACTAATCTTTTCGACGAAATTTTAACACCTGAGCAACAAAATCATCATGATGATGATATGTGTATTATACTTATTCAAAGTGCAAAACGCCCTTAACGTTCTTTAAGTAAATACCCAATTAGTGAACTGAAAAAATGTTTGCTTATTGGTTTTTTTATTAAGGTTTACATTAGGGCATTTTTTAAGTACATTGAAGGAGAACGTTGTACGATAAATTTAGGGGGTTTTTCTGTGCAAAAAATTGCAGATATTCAAGAAGCAGTACATTATATTCAACAAAAAATTTCAGTTCAACCTGAAATCGGATTAATTCTAGGCTCTGGATTAGGCTCTTTAGCGGATGAAATTACAGAAGCTATCCATATTCCTTATGATGACATTCCTCATTTCGCAAAATCAGGTGCCATTGGGCATGCAAACCAATTAGTTATTGGCCAATTGAATGGTAAATCTGTTCTTGCAATGAAGGGGCGATTCCATTATTATGAAGGCTTTACAATGGATGAGGTAACCTTCCCTGTACGTGTCATGAAAGCGCTAGGAATAAAAGATATGATTGTCACTAATGCCTGTGGTGCAGTAAATACTACATTTAAAGCTGGGGAGCTAATGATCATTTCTGATCACCTAAACTTAGTTGGCACAAATCCATTAATTGGTCCAAATAACGATGAACTTGGAACACGCTTCCCTGATTTATCAAATGTCTATGATCGTGAATTACGTTCATTAGCTAAAAATATCGCTGCGAAGCAACAACTAAAAATCAATGAAGGTGTGTATGCATGGTGGAGCGGTCCAACTTATGAAACGCCTGCTGAGATTCGTATGATTCGCACATTAGGCGCAGATGCCGTTGGTATGTCTACGGTTCCAGAAGCAATTGTTGCAACGCATGCTGGTATGAAGGTTCTCGGTATTTCATGCTTGACCAATATGGCTGCTGGTATTTTAGATCAACCACTTAATCATGAAGAAGTGATTGAAGTAGCTAGTAAAGTTCGTTCATCATTCATCTCACTAATTAAAGAAATTATTGAAGAAATTTAAGATAAAAAAAAGCATATACTGGCGATTTCACTTCGCATCAGTATATGCTTTTTATTATTCTATAAAAATGTTTCACATGAAACTTTTTATTTCACACTTTAAATTCCATACACATATGTCGTTGCTGGAGCTTTTCTTGGTAACCATGCACCTTCAAAAAGTTAATGAGTGGATGTTCTATATCTAAATTACTAATGGAGAAGCTGAACTCTCCGTAAAGTTCATATAACTTAGATAATATCCCATCAAAAATAGCTGTATCATAGTTTATTAACTGCAGCTGGTGTAATTGCTTTTTATCTTCATTCCAATAGAAATAACCGATTTCCTTGGCATCTACAGTTACTCGCTTTAGCTGATTTTTTCGATTTAAGCGATTTTGCCAAATGGTATTCGTACTTTCAAGCTGCTGATGTTTAGATGTTATTACCGCGTCTTCTAATTGAAGATTGATTGTATTTTTAAATGCGTTTGTCATTTCCACCTGACCTACAGTGGTTCTATTTACTTCTACAAAACCAGATGAATGGTAGAGTTTTTCTGCTTCTACATTTCCAACAATCACTTCTAGATGGAGCGTGGAGATACCATCTTGCTTGGCCATTTCTATTGTTTTCTGAACCATAGCTTTACCAACACCGTGCTGACGAAAGGGTTTTATGACACCCATTCCTCCAATCCATGCTGTTTGATGACCTTGAAATAATTCTTCTCCATATAAAACAATTCCTGCCTGTTGGTCACCTACCTCTGCAATAAAGGAGGCTTTGTCTGAAAGATTCAAATACGTGATGCGTTGTTGTAACTCGTCTTCGGTTAATTCAATAGGTATTACATAGTCTTCGAAGCTATCATTCCATACCTGTGTCATCGTAGGTAATTGAAAATGTATTAGAGCTCGCCAATTCATATATAGTCCTCCTTACAAATCATTAATATGACGTGCTTGGTTTCTCCCATTTCATTTAGCCGCGTATAAAGCTTCATTCGCTCATTTAGAAAACCACCTAACTTCTACTCATCTGTAGTTAGGTGGTTCATCATAGCTTAAAATAGTCGTACTTTATTTAAAATTATACTTTGTTACAATTGGTTCTCTTTGTTGGTCTACATCTTGGAAATATTCATATAAACAAATGCCAAGGAATGAGCCTGATACATTCTTCACTTGGTTGAAGCCACTATTTTTCAATGCCATCACCGCATTATAACTTCTTTGGGCTGAACGACAATAAACATACACAGGAATATCTTGTGGAACTTCTGACATACGAGTTCGTAATTCACTAAGTGGGATATTAGTTGCACCTTTTAAATGGCCATTTTCAAATTCCTTCACTTCTCGTACATCTAAGAAAAAGGCATTTTCTTCATGTAATTTGCGTACATCTGATACATGAATTTGTTTGAAACGACCATATAAAATATTAGTAGCTACTAAAGCGGCTATATTTACGACGTCTTTTGCTGTACCAAACATAGGTGAGTACGACAACTCTACATCTTTTAAATCTTCAATTGTGCCACCCATAGAAATCATTGTCGCAATGACATCAATACGTTTGTCCGCATTCCCTTTACCAATCGCTTGTGCCCCTACAATTTTCCCCGTAGGAACTTCGAAAATTAATTTTAGATGCAATGGATTGCTTGAAGGCATTAGTCCAACTTTGTCTGGAGCGATTACGTAGACACTATCTACTTGCATACCTGCTTCTTTCGCAATCTTTTCATTAATACCCGTTGTCGCACAATTAAAATCAAATATACGAATACTAGATGACCCAATAACGCCACGATTATGATTTGTAATACCGTACATATGATCAGCTGCTGCTCTTGCTTGTTTTTGAGCTGGCCCCGCTAAAGCTAAACGCACAGGTTTATGAAGTATTTGATGATACACCTCAATTGCATCACCAACGGCATAAATAGAATCATCACTTGTTACATAATTTCCGTCGACTTTAATGCCACCTGTTACACCTATCGCTAACCCTGCTTCAGCAGCTAAGTTGATCTCTGGTGTAACACCTATTGCTACTACTACAGCATCTGCAGCAATTACTTTATCATTTGATAAGGTGATTTTCGATGCCTCTACTTTTTTGACTGTTGTTGAAAGTTCTAATGCAACACCGTTATCAAGTAACTGTTTATGCATGATTTGCGCCATATCTTCATCATAAGGTTTCATCACTTGTTTCGCACTTTGAACAATCGTTACTTTTTTACCTGCTGCGGCTAAATTTTCCGCTACTTCAATTCCGATAAAACCGCCACCGATAACAGCAATATTCTTCACTTCAGTTAGCTCAATATAGTTTTTAAGTCGCTCAATATCCACTACATTTCGGACAGTAAAGACATGTTCAGCATCTATTCCCTGCGCATCTGGAATAATTGGCTTAGCCCCCGGTGATAGCACTAATTTATCGTAATTTTCTTCATACGTTTCACCAGTTAAAACCTGCTTCACAGTAATTGTTTTACGTTCCTTATTAATTGCGATAACTTCTTGTCCTACACGTGCCTCTAAATTGTATTTCTTTTTAAATTGTACAGGATCCATCACAATTAACTTTTCACTATTTGGGACAATCCCACTTAAATGGAATGGTAGAGAACAATTTGAAAAAGAAACATGCGGTCCTCGCTCGAACATAATAACCTCTGCTTTTTCATCTAAACGTCTAATTCTGGCTGCTGTTGAAGCACCACCAGCTACACCACCAACAACTAATACTTTCATCTTGTTTATATCCTCCTCAAAACCCTATGAATACATGCTAAAACGAAACTGTTATTCTGCTGTTCGTTCTGCTTTCATTTCTTCAAGTTCAGCAATTTGTTCTTTTGTTAATTGGATTAATTCTGCTGTTGAAGCATCAATTTCACCAGGTGCTTCCAAGGTTTTTAGCATATCCTTTGCATCATCAAGCATTAATTCAATATGTTCTAATGTCAGTTTAGCCATTTAAATTCCTCATTTCGTAAATTAGTATGCTATCACTATACAATATTTATCAAAATAATTAAATCAAGTAGACTGAAATAGACACGATCATTCATTCTTTACTAGGTTAATATTCATACAATTGATTTATTTCTTCCATTACACTATAAAACGGGGATTCTTTATTTTAAAATAAAGAGCACCCCGTTTTCATTTAGTTATTTTTAAGTTGTTCAATAAAATATTTTAAAATTCTTGCCGTCACACCCCAAATTGTAATGCCTTCATATTCATAAAACCATTCTTCAGTTGCTTGCTTTCTCCAGTCATAATCTCGACCTTTTGCAATTTTCTCGAACGGGAAATCATCTGACGGTTTTGGTAAAAAAGACATAACATGCATATACGGTTCATGCTCCAATAACCAATCTAATGGTATCGTGATAATTTTTTCTACCTCCGCTTCACTGACAGCGTAATTCTCTTGATAAGGAATCTCTGCAACAAATGGGTAAATGGCAAAATTAGGTGAAAAAATGAACGGACTTAGATCTGTTAAAATCGTTATTTCATCTAAGGCTACGCCTAGTTCTTCATGCGTTTCTCGAATCGCTGCAAACTCAGGTGATAAATCCGTTATATCAATTTTCCCACCCGGAAAACTAACATCACCAGGCTGCTTAGACATATTTTGTGAGCGTAATTCGAATACGATATGCCACTGATTTTCTATTTCCACAAGTGGTATGATGATAGCTGCTTCAAATGCTGTGTCCTGACCAATGAAAAGCGGTTGTTTTTGAAACTTATCTTTCATATTATTTGGTTTCATATACTTCCCTCACATTTATCATAGTACCTCTCATCTTACCATTGATTGAATTCCAAACAGAAAAAATCAGCTTACAGCATCTGTTACATACTTAAGTAGTTTCCTCATTAACTCTTCACTTTTTTTATTTCTTTCGCTAAAATATATACTTTTTGATTTTCAATAATCGTTTCATACCAATTTTCATTTACTTTTTTCACATATATCACTGATTTTTTAGCAAGAACTACATAGGCTTTCTGATTTTTATTTCTCGTTTGATAAATAGAAATTTCTTTAGTTGCATTCATTTTTTATTCAATGTACTTTGCGAATGCGGTTCATTAACGGGTGATTTTGTATAATATTTCACAGAATTAGGTGTTATATAACGTTTCACATTCCCAACTTTAATACTAACCCAACCATTTTTCTCAGCCATTACTTTATAAACTTCATTTTTTTGCAATTTACCCATTTTCATTTTTTTATTTAGTTGTTGATAAAAAACAACATCCGAAGTTGCTTTCACATATTTAACTTTACCTTTATGATGTTTCTTAACAATTTTTGAAATATTTGCGATGACTTTATTTGAAAAATCATAACTATAGCCTTTTGTCATAATGGATAATACATATGGATCCGTATCATAAACTATTCCGTAGTCATGCGATACCTTAATATCATAAATCATACCGATTTTGTGAGCGACTTCTGTTTTCCAACCGCCGCTGGTATACCTTTTACGTAAATTGTATTTTTCAAATAACCAATTAATACACGCATATTTTTACTGTTTGGGCTTAATTTATATAGATGTTGTGCATATAAACTTAAATCATGCGCAGAAGTTGATTGATAAGCTCCCGATGTACTATATTGTGCGCCTAATTTCTTCATATACTTTACATAATTATCGCGACCGATATAATTTCTTAGCATACTAAAAGCAATATTATCACTATACTTCATAGCTCTATGTATAAGTGTTTGAATTGTATAAGTTGTACCAACTCGATCATATTGAGTAATACCACTACCACCTACATAAAAAGCAGCGCTATATGTTAATCTCTTATTTAAGTTAATTTTCCCTTGGTCAGCTAACTCCATAATATACATTGCTAGGGGTAATTTCCCCGTGCTTGCCGCCACATATGCTTTTTTACTGTTTCTCGTATACTTTTCTCCAGTTTCCAAATCTATATATTCAATTCCAACACTACCGCCTACACATTTTAAATATTGATCAATTTCTTTGGACAATGCAGTTTTTATTGGCTCCTTTGAAACAGCCTGCCCATTCATCGGTAAAATAGTTGTTATAAAAAAGACACTTAACATAAAAACAATCCATAAAACATAAAAACAATCCATAATTTTTTCAAATCATCTCCCCCCATTATTTATTAAGAATTAGATATATGTATAATTTTTAAAACTGTATATCGTTTAAGTGCTTTCGTTACTATTTTTATGTTTTTCGAAAAAATAAAATTACATAATGAGTTTTCTCAACCCTGACATTTGACGTAGAACAAAAAAAGAAACGTATTTGACCTACGTTTCTCCTTTTAATTAAAATCAGCTTGAAGTCGATTCACTATCTTCTTTCACACAATCAATCGCTACAACGATAGCGATGACGAGTTCCTCAGAGGCTTCCTTAGTTATTTGAATTTCATAGCTATCTCCAAAAGAAAGCCATTTTTTACTGATGGCTGCAATTTCTTCACCATGCTGAAAAATACGAAAGTTCATATCCCACCAGTTGCCCTGTACTTCGATACCCTCTCCTTCAATTGAGTAACGTGCTTTGAAGAAGGATATATTTTTTCGAATCGTTACAACTTCTTTGCCATGTAACTCAACAAAGAATGTCGGAAGCAAGCTCAATACTTTTTTTGTAATTATAGCTGTTTCCTGTTGTTGTTGATTCATTATCGAAAACGATTTAGGAATTTTCATAAAACTTCCTGTAATAGCATACACATCGTTTCCTTGCCCATCCATAATAGTGAATTTATCGCGTAGACTGAGTAACTTTTGGCGCATATACAATTGCTTCATAAAATACCTCCTCTAGCTTAATAATTCATCAATCCAATATTGAACCTTTAACCCTTCCTCAAAAGGAATCACTAAAGCAGGTTCACCCTGAACTAATTGATGACATGCTTGTAATAAATTTTCGGTTTCCATATGTATAGCTACCCTTTGCTCTTCCATATCAACCGTTGATTCCCAAAGTTCTGACCAATTACGAATGGTCATTGTTTTCTTTGTACCATACACTTTATATTCAATCAGCTCCTGTTGTGCAATACCTGCCATACCACTAATTAACATTGGAATATCATCTATCGTTTTAGCCAATCCTATGACACTTGTTTCACTTACTTTCACATCATTAGGATGAATAGTTTCATGTGAAACAATATCAATTCCACCGAATAGATGATTCGTTAGCTGTAAATAATGTGGGAAAATCTCTCGAATAAATCCCCCTTGCTCGCGTGTAGCAATCCATGGATTTTGTTGCCATGGACGCGGCCAATGTGGAAATTGAACATGCAATTCAATACGCAGAACTTCACCTAATTCACCATTTGCTAGTGCTTGTTTTAGTGTGCGCACTTCTTTGCTATACATCATTGGAAAATGCATAGCTGATTTTACACCTGCTTCATGTACTGCTTCAACCATTTTTCTTCCTTCCGTCATATCATGGGCTAAAGGTTTTTCAGATAGTACATGAAAGCCTTTACTCGCTATTTTTTCCGTTAGTGACGCATGACTAGCTGGTGGTGTTCCTATATAAACCCAATCTGGCTTTGTTTTTAGAAGTTCATCCACTGAGGACATAGCTGGTAACTGATATTGATCCGCTACTTCTTGTAAACGTATGTTATTTTCATCATATACTGCTACGATTTTATAATTTTCATTTGCTAACGCTTGATTAATAATTCTTTCTCCCACTACCCCTGTACCAATCATCGCAATCTTTGTTGTCATAAATAAATACCCCCTAAGTTAGTGATTACTACCAATTTTACGTTAAAACATTGGTAATAAAAACTATTTGTTGTTTATTATTGAAAAAAAACGTATATTTGGACTATTGGAAAATGAGGAGGAATCATTTATGAAAGTAAATTTAATCAATGCTGGTGGTGTTTCAAAGAAAATTAAAGTTGGCTTTAGTTGGACCACTTTATTTTTTGGTTTTTTGCCGGCTTTATTCCGTGGAGATTTAAAATGGGCAGTTATTATCTTACTTATTGAAATTTTAGTAGGTTCATTCAGTTTTGGAATTGGTGTTTCTATCGTTACAATTATCTTTAGCTTTATTTATAATAAAATTAATATTAAAGATCTAATTGAACGTGGCTACAAACCAGCCTCTGAAAACGACCGAGACCTGCTTGTACGACAAGGCATCATCAGTTAATGAAACTGTTTTGTGGATATCTTTTTTAAAGACTCTTTATTCACATGTGGATATCTTCAAGTGACATCTCATTAGATTTTGTACCGGTTCACCTCTTGTACTAGAGGAAAACGAAAAGCCAGAAATGCATTTTAATAAAAATGTATTTCTGGCTTTTTTAACTTACTTAATTACTTCTGGTTTTGGGTAATCAAAACCTTTTGTATCCACTTCAACTGTTTTCATTTTCTGCTCTTTTAATGGTTTATCTTCACTATTTGTTTTTGTATTCACAATATCATCTACCGCTTCCATACCTGAAGTGACTTTACCAAAAACCGCATAGTCTCCATCTAATTGTGTAGAGGGAGCTACCATAATAAAGAATTGCGAACCTGCTGAGTCAGCATCTTGTGAACGTGCCATTGAAATGACACCTCGTTCATGCAATAAATCATTTGTAAAATCATTATTTGAAAATTCACCTTTAATCGCATAATCTGGTCCACCTGTTCCCGTACCAGTTGGATCACCACCTTGAATCATAAATCCTGGAATAACGCGGTGAAAAATAAGTCCATCATAAAAACCGTCGTGTGCTAATGCTATAAAATTTGCTACGGTATTTGGCGCTACTTTTGGTTCTAATTCAATTGTAATTTTTTTTTCGTTTTCTAAGGTAATTGTGACAATTGGATTTTCTTTCACTTTATCTGCATAGTTAACTGTTTCTTTTTTTATATCTTTTGTATCTTTCGCTACATCTTCATCTTTTGAACCGCATCCTGCTAACACTAAAATAAGTGCAGCTACTATCAGCCCTACATAGTATCTTGTCTTTTTCTTCATTTCCCCCAAATTCCTCCACTCAATAAATTATCTCCCAAAACTATACCATATTGCGCGACTCATTTTCTTCTTAGAAGTAATAAAAAAAGACCCCTCTAAAAATTCTTAAAGAAATCGTTTATTTGTAGTATTTATTTAAATCGTTAATCAATTGCTTTTATTTCAGCTGTTATTAGCTACATATTATTTAGCAAAAAATTTAGCTACTCATACATAGTCGCCGAATGGCGAAATTTCATATGAAAAAACAGCACTCTATATATGCTGTTTACTACATTGTGGATAACCTTTTTTTATCTTACCATTCTCTTATTGTGGATAACTAAAAATCATTTCTTATTTTTCACTATAAATGATTTATTATATTCATGTGCATCTATCATCGAATATGCAAATGGATATTTCGCTAATACTACATCTAGCAATTCCTTTGCGTCTTTTTTTAATTCCTGTAAGTACCACTGTGAAAAAGAAATACGCTCGTTTATTTCCTCTATTTTTTCTGTAGCACTGCCATGGCCCGGTACTAAAAGCTGAATTGAATGATTTTCTACTATACTATTTGCTAATTTTAAGGTTTGAACATAATCTGTATAACTACTATTTATAAACGGAAATTCTACGTCGGATAAATAATCACCGCTCAAGAAAATCCCGAATGGTTCTATGATGATAAATAGACCGTCCTCTGTATGCCCTGGAGATAAATAAAATGTTACAACCATATTTTTCAATTTTAATTGTTGCCCATTTTCTTTCACCTCTATGTTAACAACTGGATAACTCGGTGTATAACTTCTATTAATATAATATTTTTCATCAAATGCTTTTATTTCTTGTAGTATTTTTTCTTTATCTATTCGATTACTTAGTTTTTCTGAAGCAATAATAATAGCATTTTCAAAAAAACCTGATGCAATGATATGATCAAAATCACTATGTGTATAAATAATATATAACTGTTTTCCTGATATAATGTTATCCACATATTCTTTTACCCGTTCAATTTCAGTTGGTAGCCAACAAGGATCAATTAAAAATATCGCTTCATCTGTGCGAATAATTGTAGATGTTGTCATATAAAGCGCACTTTGAAATACGATAACTTTATCTGTTTCTAATTGAATCACAAACTTCACCCCATTTTCTTTCATCATATCACTGCATCTATTTTTCATAAAATAAAAAGAGGCACTACGCGCCCGCGCAATACCTCTTTCCCTATAGTTATAAATTATTTAGCTGCAACTGCTTTTCTATCTTGTGCAGCATGCATTTTTTTCATTGCAAAACGCGCAATTGGTTGGATTATCAAGCTTTCTGCTAAAAATACAATTAAAATATTTCTAGGCCAAGCAGTTTGGAAACGTTCGAATAATCCGCCATCAAAACCATTTGAATAAATATCTCCAATCATTGTCATTAAGAATGACATACCGAATACAGTAAAGACAATACGGAAGAAAATCTTCGCATTAAAACTATCTGATTGCTGTGTAAATTTAGCTGTTAATGCTTCTGCAATACGTCCTACTACGATAGCCTCTAAAGCCATTGCAATTACCCAAAATACAGGTAAAATTTTAATTACTTCGATGAAAATATCTCCCGCACTTGCGCTAGATGGTGAGTTGATGATGACATTCACTGTAGACATTAAACTTGCTGTCAATGTAACAATAATTGCTCCATATAAAAATCCTTCTTTACCGTTTTGCGGTAGACGTGCTTCTCGTTGCATAATAACTTCCTTCCAAAAGTGTTGCTTTATTTTTTTATTCAACCACTTTTATTAAATTAGGTAATAATTTCGAGACTGTTTTTAGTGGTTTACTTGTTTTCGTTGTTAAACAAAGCATAATGCCACCTTCTATTGTAGCGTTAATCATTAATGCTAATTCTTTTGCCATTTGTTTTGAAAATCCATCTGCTTGTAATTTAGCTATATAAATACCTTCAATATTCGCATAGGAATTTTCACAAACCTCACGTACAGCTTCGCTTAAAGAACCCATCTCACTCACAATACTGCTAAATGTATAACCAATAATCATTTCATCACGTTCATATTGATTGATTACTTCAATTAGCATTGATTCAATTGCTTCTACTGTCGTTTCATGACGCGAAAAAATAGCCTTCATGTCGTTTGTAATTGTTTCATTCATAGTATAAAGACATGTAATCAATAATTCTTCTTTTCCTTTAGGAAAATGATGATAGAAAGCACCTTTTGATAAATTACAGGCTGTTAAAATCTCACTAATTCCTACACCTAAATAGCTTTTTTTTCGGAAAAGATCTGTTGCCACTTGGATAATTAAACCCTTCGTATCTACATTCACAATTACATTACCTCCACTACAGACCGACCAGTCTGTTTTTTATTCTAACAAATACTACATTTGTAAGTCAATATTTTTTCTTTTTGATTATCTTTAGTCCAAAGAAAAAGCATCATTCTGTAATTCGTAGAATGATGCTTTGAAAATTCTTTGCTTTTTTATTTAACAGCGTCTTTTTTCAATTGTTTACTACGTAACTGTCCGCATGCTGCATCAATATCTGTACCATGTTCTTGGCGAATTTTACAGTTCACACCTTGTTTTTTCAATGTGTCATAGAAAGCTAAAACATCCGCTTGCTCACTACGTTGATATTGACTGTGCTCATCTACTGGGTTGTATGGAATTAAGTTTACATAGACTTGTGATTTTATATCACTTAATAATTCGCCTAATTCTTTTGCCTCTTGTTGATGATCATTTACATCTTTTAATAGAATATACTCAATCGTAATTCGACGATTATTATTAGCTAAATAGTATGTTAAAGCAGCCATTAATTTTTCAATTGGCATCGCTTTATTAATTTTCATAATGCTTGTTCTTAAATCATTGTTTGGAGCATGTAAAGATAGCGCTAAGTTTACAGGTAAACCAACATCAGCAAACTCATAAATTTTCTTCACAATGCCACTTGTAGAAACAGTGATTTTTCGACCTGCAATTGAAAGTCCTTTTTGATGCATTAGTATATTTAAGAAATCAATTAAGTTTGTAAAGTTGTCGAATGGTTCTCCAATACCCATAACAACTACATGACTTACTACGTCTCCTGCTTCTAGTTCATCTAAATGTAATTGTACATTCATAATTTGTTCGACAATTTCACCCGCTGTTAAATCGCGACTTTTCGCAATTAATCCACTTGCACAGAAGCTACAGCCAATATTACATCCTACTTGTGTTGTTACACAAACTGAAATACCGTATTTCTGGCGCATCATCACGGTTTCAATTAGACTACCATCTTGTAATCTAAATAAAAATTTCACTGTGCCATCTGCAGATTCTTGTTTAATATGCTCTGTTAACGTTTGAATTGCAAAATTCTCTTCTAATAATTTTGCACATTCTGCATTTAAACCCGTCATATCTGCAAATTCTGTTACTCGCGTTCTATAAAGAGCTTCCCAAACCTGAAGTGCCCTCGATTTTTTATGTCCATGTTCCTCAAGCCATTGCGTCAATTGTTCTATTGTTAATCCATAAATGGATGGTTTATTCATAATTAACCTCTTTCCTTGATTTTAAAATCACATCTTATATTCATTAGTCCATTATAAACTAAAGTTGTTGTTTATGATAAATTTCTATACTATCTTCAAATTCACATGAATTTTTAAACGTACTACTCATTCTATCAAAATTTCTTCAAAAGCCAAATTTCTTTTGGCGCTTCTTCATTATTTATTTATACGTTCGAAGTGTTTTAAAATAGAGCTTTTTCAACAGTGGCTCTTTTAACCGTAAAATTAATTCCTTTTAAAATCAAAATTTCATTGTTAAAATGAATAGTTGGTACATTTCTAATGTAGCTCATCACCAAGAAAAAGGAGTTCCTCATGAATAAACATAAACTCATTTTTCGTATTATCGGTTATATTACATTCGTTATTTGCCTGTTCTTTTTATTAAAAAGTAGCGGGCTATCCGTTTCAGATATTAATCCAGATACGATTCGAAATTTAGCACATAATAATATTCCACTTATTTTGTGCATGATGTTAGTAATTATGATTTTGCAAAATTTATTTACATTTATACCGCTTGTATTAGTCATCGCAACAAATATTACTTTGTTTGGCTTTTGGAATGGCTATTTATTTAGTTGTTTTAGTAGTGTTCTAGGCAGTACCCTCATCTTCCTATCTATTCGTTATTTTTTCAAAGGGGCATTCTCACATTTGAAGCATTCAAAACATAATGAAAAACTTGAAAAAAAGGGCTTCATTTTTGTTTTATCCGGACGTATTCTCCCATTTATGCCAACAAATCTAATCAATATTCTATCAGCCATTAGTTCAATAAAATTCACTCATTTCATTGTTGCAACAACTCTTGGCAATATGGTTTATGGATTTGTATTATCTTCCGCAGCGATTAGTGTTATTGTTGCTTCTTCTCATAATATCCTATACTTAGTAGCAATCATTGCTGTTGCTATCATTATTTTCTTAATTATTCATTTCCGCAAAAAAATTAAAATCAAACACAAAGAAACGGATGAAGCTTTTCACTAAGCTTCACCCGTTTTTTTAACAATATAACACGAGATATTTCCAATAAAAATTTATTATCTCTACATTTCTTCAGATTACTTGTTTAGATTTTGAAATCTCTTCCATATATACTTATAATTTAGGGTATTCATATTTATAGGTATGATTACTTAGCAAAATGCCTTTCATAAAAAAGGAGATGAATCGATGAATCAAAAAGGTCAAACTGCTTACTAGCGCAGTTTGACCTTTTTTATGTTCAGATACGTATAAACTTTTATCATTATATCCTAGTTAGTAAGATTATATTTTTACAGCTAATTTATTTAGTTCTTCACCCAATTTTTCAATAGCTGACATTGATTTTGTCACTTGGTCAATTGCATTACTTTGTTCTTCCCCTGTTTTCGAAAGTGCTTCAATAGAAATTGCCATTTGTTTTGTAACGGTTGAAATTTCCAACATTGTCATTCGTATTTGATCCGCAAAAGTAGTTGTTTCTTTTGAAAATTTTCTTATTTCATTTGCTACTACTTCAAAACCACGTCCATGTTCACCAGCTCGAGCAGCTTCAATTGCCGCATTTAATCCTAATAAATTCGTTTGGTCAGCCACGCGTTTGATAATTGTTAACACTTCATTTGATTGCTTCACATTTTCTTCTGCTGCTTGAGAATATGCAAACAGTTCATTAGAATATTCTCCCATCTTACTCACACTACCTACAATACTATGCATCTCTGAAAAGGCGCTTGTAAGTGAATCTGTTAAATGTAAAGCAATATCACGAAGTTCTGTTTGCTTACGTACTTGAACCGCAATTCCTCCCACTACCTGACCTCGACTATTCACTACTGGTTGTGCTACCCCTGTAAACTCATACCCATAGAACTCTTTTGGTACATCTGATTGCAAACGTTTATTTTGTTTAATCGCTGCTGTTAATGGCTCATCGGGATGTAATAGTTGATGTTTTTTTATATATAAATCTAAATCATTTGCAGGAAAATACATTAAAAATTTTTCTGTATCACAAATACCGATTGAAAAATCAATGGGTATAGCTTGTTTAATAATTGAAATACTATCCATTATTTTTTGTAACGTCTCGTCTATCATGATTTTTTTAATCCTCCTCAAATCTCTGCTCTTCTTTTAATTACATAC
>JAGHSJ010000236.1 GCA_018065935.1 Candidatus Kurthia equi | reverse complement strand
TAAAGAGCTAATTAATATTTCACTTAAATTTTACTAAATTAAATTGGAAATATCTAGCTAAAATTGGTTCTAATAAATTAACCACTTTAAGTTACTAATAATTTTTCTGATTATGGTATGTAAACGGTTCTCTTGTAATAACCATTATAATAATTTATTTCATTTTAATCATTTTGTTATTTGATACGCCGGCTTATCTTTTATAGATAAATGAAATTTTGTAAATAATAAAAAGGTCAGTGCCTAAGCGATGACCTTTAAGCCTTATTTTAACTTCTTGATAATAATATCTAATTCATCAATTCCATTATTAATTTCCGAACCAATCAGACCAAGAATTTCGTTGTTATTATTTAATTTCTTCACATCGCTTCTAATACGTTCCCACTTGCTACTATATTTAGTGCAAAATTGAACTAGAGTTGGATTAGATGCTACGTGCTTTCTTTTAGCAAGACAATTATACTCTTTAATTATGTCATTGATATATTGGTTTACTTCCTCTTTAAAGTTATTTTCCCCTAACTTAGCCAATTCAAATAGACGAGTATCTTTTTGTTGTCTTAAATTGAATGCAGCAGTATTTAATTTAACGATCAACTTCTTCCTCGGCGTTAATGGCAACACACCCGCGCGAAGTGGTTCTTTAGCAAATACCTTAAAACATTCGTCAATCGCCGCAATTATAATGGCGCCAGTTATAGAAACAATCAACTTCCCCATCATTCCTAACCCTGGTGCTTCTTTTCTTTTAATTCCGCCATCTAAAAACCAATCCGAGACATAGATTGCTGAAATAGAGAAAAAGAAGAATATAACAAAGAAAATAAGGAATTTTATAAACCCATTTTTAGGGCTAAAGTTCTTCATCGTTAAATAATGCAAACTGATAACCGTAATAACGGAACTTCCTAGCGCGGAAGTTGGTATGGCAAAATACAAAAACAAATGAGATGCATTACCGAATTCGCCGTTATTAATTACTAACTTACTTCCCATATATACAACTACAATTCCGAAGATGACATAGAAAAAAATCCACGCCAATCCAATTAACTTCTCTTTCTTTCTTTTTTCATTCAATGACGAACGATTGATTTTATTACTATTGTTTTTTGATTTGAAAATCATATAAATACCTCCTTTTTATATAGTCCCCTTTAAATATTCAAGGATCGGCTTAACGATATGTTTCATCATTAATGGCGGTACAGCATTTCCAATTTGTCTGAATTGCTTGTCTACCAATGTATTATGAGAACAATCCGTATTACCGACACTGAATGAAAACCAATCGGGGAATGATTGGATCCTAGCAGCTTCACGTACCGATAAACGACGATGTTCACCAACTAGCTCATATTTAGTGCTCGATACACGATTCATTGTGCTACTCGGATGCAAAGGCGCTTGTCTTGCTGAAGCCTGAATAGTAAAAGATTGTTCATGCCAATCTTTCTTTCTATTTCTTGATAAGTATTGGCTAGAATAACTACCTTGATAATAAACACCAGGGTCACTCTCTAAATCACCAATACATTCTCTTAACGTAAGATACACTTGCTTACCAATGCCGTGTGTTTCCTGTGGGAATTGGTAAGAGTAATCTATATCATTGCGAACGCCTACCATAATAACACGTTCTCTCAACTGACAGCATCCGTAATTTCGACTGTTTAAAATTTTCCACACAACTTTATATCCACAATCCTTGAAATCCGACAAAATCTGTTTAAATATTGCGCCTCCTTGAAGCGTTAGCATACCAGGAACATTTTCGGCTATAAATACAGCTGGTTGTGATTCCTTTAATGCGCGGCAGCAATGCACATACAGATAATTGCGTTCATCTTTAAAATCTCTTGGACCACTTGCTGAAAAACCTGGGCATGGAAAGCCAAAGAGAAGTAAATCAGCTTGTGGGAAGGATTGAAGATGTCTAATGTTTGCATGTTGTACGGTTGATTCTTTGAAATGTGTTTTAAATGTATCAACTGCTTCTTTACAAAAGTCTAGCGCATATACAGTTTTCGCTATGCTAGAATTTCGATGCTTATTAATAAATGCACCGTCTTGTAGTTCAACCGGTTGTTGCAAGGCAACTTCAAGCCCCGCAATTTCCACTCCTAAATCAATTCCGCCAGCACCACAAAATAAAGAGACAACAGATACTTTACTGTTGTCATAATTAGGCTGTAGTGTTGGAATGTCCTTTTCAATTGTTAGTTCATGTTGAACTAATGATTCAAATACTTCTTTAATTGTTGTCATGTTCTAAACCTTTTTCGAATGAAATTTCAAACGAAAAAGGAAAAGAATAAATCGTGTGTTGAAAGTGACGAACCTTTCTCACCTTGCTCAAATGGCAAGGTTACTCCTAATTTATTCTTTTTAAATCAACCCGACATTTCCGTGTCAGATAGCATTCTGCGTCACTAGAATGAAGTAATAAACGACTACTTAAAACCTGCTCTAGCAGGATCTAAGAAACATGACAGACATACGAGCAAGCATATATGCACTCTCCTTATGTTAGTCCATTAATATATAGTGGATTACCCTATTAATTTACTTTCATATAACTTTCGGATTGTTTATTAAATCCACACGTTTCTTATAGGGAACCACCTAAAATCGGAACTGTGTAACTTAGACCAAATAGGTATAAATTCTCTTTTAAATTTCTTTGCATAGAATAGGCGTTCTTCACCTTCTAAAGCCCATTGGTCTGCAAATTGTTCAGGCTTGTTTAAATTAAGTGTTGTACCTTCTGACAAAAGCAATTTAATAGAATACGCGACTCGCTTTTCAGCTTCGCTACCCGTCTGCATTTCCTTCGGTATTTCTTCACCATTTAACAAGTAATTAATTTGATGTTCGCAAAGTTTTAAACCTAAAACCTTCTCGATATTAGGAATATCCTTTTCTGTAATTTTCAATTTCTACATCTCCTCTATGTCGTTAATATTGTTCTATAGGGTAACAGAATGTAATTTCTAAAATCCAAATTCCACTATGTTACGTATAGCTCTTTTATTAAGAAAACAAAAAAGGACCAATTGAAATGTTATTACACTTCAATGATCCTTCATCATTCACTTTATTTACTTAAAAACTTATCTTCGAATGAAGCCAAGCTCTTATCCAAGGCAGCGCATATATCGGGAAAATCTTCACGATTTAAGCGTTCCAATTCTGCAAGTCCATCATAATAAAAACCTAATTCTTCTGGAGATGGGTATGCTACATTTTCAGCACTTTTTAAAGTTGCTAATAGTGCTGCAATTTCGGTTGGCGTTAAAAACAAACCACAATTTAACTTGCCAATCGCATTATACAGCTCATGGAATTGTTTTGTACTACTCATAAAAAACACCTCTCTTTTTAAAATATATGGCTATTGCCATCCTTCATTTTGAAAACAAAAAAAACACTTGCTCAAAAAGAACAAACTAATCCCCGTAAGGTTAATTAGATTGAACACTTAGCAAGTGTTTAAAAAGGCTTTACCGTATGGATGGGCCTGAGAGAAATCAAATGAAGAATATACAATAACTCTAACATCTTAAAAATCTAACGTCAATCGAATATCGTTCGACATTAAAAACGAGCACAAAAAAACACCAATACAATTTACTGTGTATTGGTGCTTCAAATTAACAACTAACTAAAGAAAGTTTACAACTTTTTTTCATTCGTTGCTCTAATTGTTTTCGAACATTTTCTGGCATATTCAATGCTTTATTAAGGTGCATATAAAGCATATTTAAAAATTTCGATACATCAACTAATCGTTCTTCATCTTCGGTATTAAAATAAGATTTAAGAGCATTATAGGCATTATCAAGTGTAGCAAATACAAAGACGCTTTTTACATTCTGCGCCAATTCTAACGCCATATCAGCCGTTTTACGACGATAATTTGTACTCTTTTGCATTGTTTCATGTTCATGCGCCAATTCCGCTAAAAACATATTCATTGTTACTGAATTAGCCATATAAATTACTCCTTTCTTAAATATAATATGCATAATTT
>JAGHSJ010000232.1 GCA_018065935.1 Candidatus Kurthia equi | reverse complement strand
CACTTCTCAGCTATCCAAGGTGAAGGATTCAAATCTTTAGACGAAGGTCAAAAAGTTGAATTTGAAGTAGAAGACGGCCAACGCGGACCACAAGCTACTAACATCGTAAAACTTTAATTCTTAAAGTCTTACTTTGAAAAACACCCTCTTATGAGGGTGTTTTTTTTTGCCTTTTTTCTCTTTTTTTGTTTCTTCTATTAAAACATCTCAAAGTTCTTCATAAAATAAACCTTTTCATTTCTCGTCCATCCCCTGCCCTCTTTATTTCATTCACTTTCTTTATCAAAATAGTAATATCCCCTCCTATTTTTTTCACTAATTCAACACTTTATATGTATGTAACGTCTCTTCTTTATGATAGGCTATTAAATAGAAGGATTATAGTTTTATCGCTATAATTAATCTATAAGAAAAGGATGAAGAATTTGAAGCGTATTATTGATTTTGTGATTGGTAACAAACTGGCTGTATGGATTCTAACAATTCTTTTACTCGTATGGGGCGTTTTTGCTGCTACTACGATTAAAAATGAATCGATGCCAAACATCTCGTTACCTATGTTAAGTGTTTCAGCTGTCTATCCAAATGCCACACCCGAACAAGTGGCAGATCAGGTATCCAAGCCTCTTGAAAATGCCATTACTGGTATTAAAGGTGTAGATAGTGTAAGTAGTAAGTCTTCTCAAAACATTGCCTCTCTTACTGTGAATTTCGATTATGACACTGATTTAGATGCAGCAACAACTGAATTAGAAAAAGCTTTTAAAACAGTTAAATTACCCGAAGTTGTAGACGAACCTACAATTATGCAATTTAGTACAAGTATGATGCCAATCCTTGCATTAAGTGTTTCAACTGATGCCAATGATTTAGCAGAAACTTCTACATTCGTAGAGGATCAACTTGAACCAGCCCTTTCAAAAGTAGATGGTGTTGGACAAGTAGCTATTACAGGCCAAGAAGTTTACCAAGTAGAAATGAAATTTAATGAGGAAAAATTAGCTCAGCTAGGCACAAATACTGATGCAATTATCCAAGTCATTCAAGTTCAAAACGTGAAAAACCAATTAGGTTTATATACATTAGATAATAGTAAAAAGTCAATTATCGTCAATGATAAAGCTACTTCTATTAAAGATTTAAACAATATGACCATTCTTTTACCTACTGCGGGTGCAATGGGTGGTGCTACTGCACAACAACCAGCAGCCACTCCTGCAAAATCAGTGCAGTTAAAGGATATTGCCACGCTGAAAAAAGTGGAAAGTCGTGATTCCATTTCTCGTGTGAATGGCAAGTCTGCTATCTCTGTACAAATTACAGCAAACCAAACGGCCAATACAGTGGATACTGTAAATGGTGCAAAAGAGGCCATTGATAAACTACAAGAAACAAACAAAGACATGATTATTGATATTACAAGTGATCAGGGTGCACCAATTGAAGATTCTGTACATACGATGCTTGAAAAAGCGATTTATGGTGCAATCTTTGCTGTATTAGTAATCCTATTATTCTTACGTAATTTCCGTTCAACAATCATTTCGATTATTTCTATTCCATTATCATTATTAACTTCCATTGCTGTTATTAAATCACTCGACCTTTCATTGAATATGATGACGCTCGGTGCACTAACCGTTTCTATTGGTCGTGTAATTGATGACTCAATTGTCGTTGTGGAAAATATTTATCGACGTATGCATGATAAAGACGAACCATTACGTGGGCGTCAGTTAATAAAAGCAGCAACTATTGAAATGTTCAAGCCGATTTTGTCTTCCACATTAGTAACGATTGCTGTATTCGCTCCTATTCTCTTCATTGACGGTTTAGTAGCTGAATTATTCGGACCATTCGCACTTACCATGTCCATTGCATTAGTTATGTCACTAATCGTTGCGATTACTGTTGTTCCGGTAATGGCACATACGATGTTCAAAAAAGAAATTTTAGCGACAGCTACTGAAAAAGTAGTGAAAAAAGAAAAAGTCAGTCGATTTACAAAAGCTTATGCACGTGCATTAACAGCTTCATTAAATCATAAAATCATCAGTATTATTATTTCGATTTTAATACTTGCCGGATCTGTTGCCCTTCTTCCAAAAGTAGGCTTTAGCTTCCTTGGTGGCGATGAACAAACAACGATGATTACAACATATACACCAGCAGTCGGTGAATTAGATGCGACAGTGAATCAATCCATTGCCGAGGCTGAAGATTATTTAATGGAACAAAAAGACATTAAACTTGTTCAATCTTCTATTAATTCTTCCGAAAAAGTAGATCCAACTGCTGCTCTAACAGGCTCTGCTGGTTCAATGTTGTATGTTATTTTCAAAGATGACGCGAAAAATATGGAAGCACAGCAAAACAAAATCTTTGAACATCTGAAAAAACTTGGTCATAAAGGGACTTGGAAACTTCAAAACTTCTCTATGACAGGTACATCAAATGAAGTAAGTTACACAATCAGCAGTACAAATCGTGATAAAGTAGAAGCTGCTGCCCTTCAAATTGAAGATGTATTAAATAAAGAAAAAGATTTAAAAGATGCTAAATCTACCGTATCCGATTCATATGAAGAATATGTCTTCAATCTAAATGATGACGCACTTAAAAAATACGGTGTAACTGCTAGTCAATTAACACCGATGTTAATGCAAGCAACTGGCCAAACACTTGTTACAACTGTTGATGATGATAACGCGACATTGGATGTAGTTATTCCAAAAAATGCGGATAAATCATACAAAACAATGAAAGATTTCTTAAAACAAGATATTCTTACACAGCAAGGTGCTGTGAAGCTCTCCACTTTAGTTTCGATTGATGAAACAACAACACCGTCTGCGATTAATCGCCAAGAAGGTAAGGAATATGCAACTGTATCTGCTTTAATTAAAGTAGCTGATACAACAGCTGTTTCTAATCGTGTGTCAAAAGCAATTGATAAAATTGATTTTGAAAAAGGAGTTACTTTAGAACAAGGTGGTACTTCTGCTGATATTGCGGAAGCATTCACACAAATTGGTCTAGCGATTATTGCAGCCATCTGTCTTGTCTACTTCATTCTTGTCGTGACATTTAAAGAGGGTCTTGCACCTTTCGCTATTCTGTTCTCATTACCATTCATCTTAATTGGAGCGGTTTTAGGCCTTCTAATTGCAGATGAACCATTCTCCGTTTCTTCAATGCTCGGTATATTAATGTTGGTCGGTATTGTTGTCACAAATGCCATTGTGCTTGTAGACCGCATTATTCATAATGAACATAATAATGAAACCATGCGTGAAGCAATTATCAATGCGGCTGAGACACGCTTACGCCCTATCCTGATGACAGCAATCGCTACAGTGTTCGCATTGTTACCACTCGCTCTAAGTAGCAGTGCAGGTGGTTCTATCATCTCTCAAGGTTTAGGTATTACAGTTGTCGGTGGTTTAATCACTTCAACTATCCTTACTTTATTCATTGTTCCGGTCGTATATGAAGGCTTATCTAAACTCTTCAAAAAAGATCGCCAAAAAACAATTGATTAATTTTTAAAATAGAAAACTCGGTAGCTAGGTATTTGCATTTCGCAAAACCTCGGCTACGGAGTTTTTTTTGTTATTCATATGTTGCAGGATCTACCACACTTGCAAAAATACCAAATACCACAAAAATAATATACATAATAATACCTAAACCAATATTGATTAAACTAAAAATCAAAGCTGATTTTGCAGCTCTTGGCTGACTATCCTTCCATACAAAGTACATGACAATCCCTAAAATTGGAATACAACATAAACTCAATATATTGACTAATATATTTGGTTTATCCTCTTTTATCGGTGTAGTCCGTTGGTGATTCTGATTCGCACCTGTATTACTTGTAAAATGCTGTGTCGTATCCTTTCGGTTACTTGACGTCTCATCTACTACACTTGTACCACAATTTGTACAAATGACTGCATTTTCTTCTAATTTATTCCCACAATTTTGGCAGAACATAGAAAACCTCCTTTTAATGAAATAGTTTTTCACCAATCAATTGACCATGTGTAAAGGCAAAATGAGCATAATAAAAAAGAATAAAGAAAATACCAATCCCAGCTGGTACACCTGTAATAAAACGGCGAATATTCGTACTTTGCCACTTATTAAAAAGTTGACCTACACCATCCACCGTAGTTGGTAAGATAAGTAATGGAATGAGCCACCACTTAAATAGCCCCACTATTAATAGCACAACAAAGGATAGAATATAACCTACGCCTAGTCCTGTACAACGTGCACATACGGGGAATGGCTTCCCTTTATAATGAAAGGAGCGTTCAGGTCGCTTATGACAAGTAAAACAAACATTAAAAAACAACTGTTTCTTTGAATGCATAATGCCCCTCCTTTTAACCTACCTTTCCCCTTTTTTCCACAAAATCACACATTTTGCAATGAATTAAAAAGGACCAATCATTTTGAACGAAATGATTGGTCCCTTTCTATACCACGATTGGTAAGGTTTATTTTTTTGATTGTTTTGCTGCACTATAGATATCTCGCATTAAGAGAATAATAGAGGTACGTGCTGGTGAATCAACTGATCCGACAACCATTTGAATAAAGGAACCTGTTAAACGCCCCGCTGTATCCTGCGTGAAGCGATTCATTCCCATGATAACCGCTAGTGTCATGCCAGATAAAGCTTTTCTAGTATATGTATCACAGTTATTCGTTAGTCTGAACATTAACTTCCCGATATCATCATTTGTAAATTCTGGTGAGATAAATGTCATATACGCTTGTGCTGCTTCAACAATCTCTTCGCTTCTGGTAACTAATTCTTCTTTTACCGTCTCTGACGCATAGGTAGAAATTATTTGTTCGATGTCTTTTATTAAGCGTTGTTCTTGCTGTTCCATCTTTACACAGCTCCTCATTAATTTAGATGTTTCTTCTATTATAGAGGTTTTCACCTAGAAAAGAATAGCTGGATGATAGATAAAATTCCCAACGCAATTGAAATAGATAAAAAAGCTTGTGCTTTACTTATCGAACAAGGGTATAGAAGACATATCATTCTATTTTTTTGTTCCAAATAATATTCCAGAACAACTTCTTATATTCTATTCCCTACGCAGAAAATAGCGTATGATATAAATTATTGTTACAGTTAGTTGAAAACACTTTCACAATTGACAAAAATTGAGTAAAATAGAGGTGAAATATTATTTCTTAAATAGTATAAGTTCGTGAAAATATTTTTAGGAGGGCACAAATGAAAACTTATATAGGTGTCGATATCGGCACAACGTGTACAAAGGCATTATTATATGATGAAAACGGTCAAGTGCTACATTCAGCTAGCTTTGGCTACCCTCTCTATAGTCCAACTCCTGCAGTGGCTGAACAAAATCCAGAAGAGATTTTTACTGCGGTTGTGAAAACATTAAAATCAGTCATCTCACTTGAAAAATATGATGTGTCTACACTTCAATTTGTTTCATTTAGTGCAGCGATGCATAGTGTTATTGCAATTGATGAAAAGGGCCAACCCCTTACAAATAGCATTACCTGGGCTGATAGCCGAGCGACTAAATTCGCTGAAAAAATTAAAAGTGACTGGAATGGTAAGAAAATTTATATGCGTACAGGTACGCCTATTCATCCGATGTCTCCTCTTGCAAAAATCACATGGTTACGCCATGAAAAAGAAGAAATTTTTAATGCTACCGCTAAATTTATCGGCATAAAAGAATATGTATTCCATAAATTATTTGGTCGTTATATTGTCGATCATTCCATTGCATCAGCAACTGGATTATTTAACTTAACTACAAACGATTGGGATGAAGAAGCTCTTGCAGTAGCTGGTATTACAACTACACAATTAAGCGAATTAGTCCCTACTACAACTGTAGTAACAGATATGCTCCCTGCTATGTACGAAAAAATTGGCTTCCCAGCTGATGTGCGCTTTATTATCGGTGCAAATGATGGTGTCCTTTCAAATCTTGGTGTCAATGCCATTGATCCCGGTGTAGTAGCGGTGACAATCGGAACAAGTGGTGCCATCCGTACCGTTTCAGACAAGCCTGTAACTGATCCAAAAGGTCGTATCTTCTGCTACGTCTTAACAGACAAGCATTGGGTTATTGGTGGCCCTGTAAACAATGGTGGTATGACATTCCGTTGGGTCCGTGATGAATTAGCGGCTTCAGAGGTAGAAACAGCGAAGCGTCTTGGTATCGATTCGTATGAAATTCTAACGAAAATTGCTGAACGTGTCGCTCCAGGGGCAGAAGGTTTACTATTCCACCCATACTTAGCTGGTGAACGTGCACCTCTTTGGAACGCCAATGCTCGCGGTTCATTCTTCGGTTTAGGTTTACATCACAAACGTGAACATATGATTCGCGCCGTATTAGAAGGTGTTATCTTTAACCTTTATACTGTGTTGTTAGCATTAGAAGAATTAATTGGTATCCCTCAAAAAATTCAAGCAACTGGTGGTTTCGCAAAATCTGCCCTTTGGCGTCAAATGATGGCTGATATTTTCAACCAAACAGTGACTGTTCCAGAGAGCCATGAAAGTTCTTGCTTAGGTGCAGTTGTTCTTGGCCTTTATGCTACAGGTGAAATTGAGGACTTCTCTATTGTTTCTAAATGGGTTGGCGGTACACATCACCATGAGCCAATTCCAGAAAACACAAAAATTTATAATGAGCTTACACCTATTTTCATTCGTTTATCTCGTATGTTTAACGAAGAATATGAATCAATCGTTGAATTCCAAAACAAATGGGTTAAAAAATAGATAATAGTAAAGAGGACTTGCTTCCATAGCAAGTCCTCTTTTTATACGAAAAAAAATAAGAACAACAAAAGCCTCGTGATTTTTATTTTTTGTTTCGAACTTTATAAATGAAAAATTTTTCTACGCATCTGCTTTAGTTTATTTCATAAGAAAAAGCGAAGTGCCATATATAGCACCCCGCCCTCATTTAATCTATTTCACACTTATTTTTTTACGACCGCGTGCCCACCGAATTCGTTACGTAATGCCGCAACTACTTTTCCTGTGAATGTATCATCTTCTAATGAGCGGTAACGCATCATTAATGCTAATGTTGTCACAGGGACTGGCGCTTGTAATTCAAGTGCAGTTTCTACTGTCCATTTACCTTCACCTGAAGAGTTCATAACACCACGGATACCATCTAAGTTTGCATCTTTAGAGAACGCATTCTGAGTTAATTCCATTAACCATGAACGGATAACAGAACCGTTATTCCATACTTGAGCAACTTGTTCGTAGTTGAAATCAAATGGACTCTTCTCTAGTACTTCAAAGCCTTCTGCGATTGATTGCATCATACCGTATTCAATACCATTATGAATCATTTTTAAGAAGTGACCGCTACCCGCTTCACCAGCATAAACAAAACCGTTCTCTACACAGATATCAGAGATGAATGGTTTGATATGAGCGAATGCTTCTTTGTCGCCACCAATCATCATACAAGCGCCATTTAGAGCACCTTCCGTACCACCACTTGTACCAACGTCCATGAAGTGAATTCCTTGTTCTTTTAATTCAGCCGCAAATTTCGTTGATTCTTTATAGTGAGAGTTCCCACCATCGATTAAAATATCACCAGCGCTTAAAAGTGGAGCTACTTGAGCTACTGTTGCTTTTGTAATATCACCAGCTGGTACCATTAACCAGACAACGCGTGGTGTTGGTAAAGCTTCGATTACTTCTTCAATTGTTTTGAAGCCTTGTCCACCTTGTGCAGTGAAGTTTTCGCCAGCTTCCACATTGATATCGAATGCATTTACTTTGTGTCCGTGTTTTAATAAATTTAACCCCAAGTTAAAGCCCATTTTACCTAATCCAATTAAACCGATTTCCATTTTATATTCCTACTTTCTTTATATGTTTTCACCTATAATCCGTTATGGAAGGTGATATAATACATGTATCTACTTAATTATAAAGGAGCCTATATATGCCGCAAATAACATTTAGAACGATTCATTCGAATTATTCACGTTTGAGTGATAAAGAAAAAATCATTGCTGATTATATTTTAGAAAATCCACAATTAATTATTCATGCGACAATTAGTGAAATTGCTGAAAAACTAGAAATTGCTGATGCAACTGTTTTTCGTTTTTGCAAACGAATCGGTTTCGGTGGTTTCCAGGAGATGAAAATTGCCCTTGCTGCTGATTTAGCGAAGCCTAGTCTACCTGTTTATGATGAAATAACAGAAGCGGATGACGTACATACCGTAGCAGCGAAAGTATTTAGATCCAATATTCAAACCCTTGAAAACACCCTAACATTACTAAAGCCACAAGCCATTAAACAAGCTGCTTCTTTACTTTTAGATGCTGAGCATATTTATTTCTTTGGTACAGGTGGTTCAGCAGTTGTTGCCATGGATGCGTATCATAAATTCATGCGTACAGGAAAAGACTGCTTCGCATTCTTTGATTCACACTTTCAACTCATGGCTGCCTCTCAAATGAAATCGACAGATGTTGCCATGATTATTTCTCATTCTGGAACGAATAAAGACACATGCAATATTTTAAGAACTGTAGAAGAATCAGGTGCTCAATCCATTGCAATTACCGCATTCCCTAAATCAACAATTGCCCAACTAGCGACAACCACTCTTCTTACAACATCTGAAGAAACAGAATACCGTTCAGAAGCTCTCTCTTCTCGTATCGCACAATTAAGTTTGATTGATGCCTTATATGTGAACATCATGATTCACAATAAGGAAGCTAGTAAAAAAGCACTTACTCAAATCCGAAACGCCATTTCTAAGACACGTTCTTAATCACTTAGAAAACAACATAGGGCTGTCCAATATTTCTTGGACAGCCTTTTTATGATGTTTTACTTACACAAATGCATTTAAAATTAATGCAAAGATAAATGCAGTGAATGAAAGAATTGTTTCTAAAACAGTCCAAGTTTTGAATGTTTCTTTAATAGAAAGCCCTAGATACTCTTTTACCATCCAGAAACCAGCATCATTTACATGTGAGAACATTAATGAACCCGCACCTGTAACGATTACTAGTAATTCTAAATTCACACCTGTCATTGTTTCAATAATTGGTGAAACAATACCTGCAGCTGTTGTTAAAGCAACTGTTGCAGAACCAGTAGCTATACGAATAATACCCGCAATAAAGAATGCTAATACTAATGGTGACCAAGACATATCTTGTGCCATTTCACCGATCATTGTACCTACACCAGATTCAATTAAAATTTGTTTGAATCCAGAACCAGCACCAACGATTAATGCGATTGAACCGACTGGTAATAAGCACTGCTCGATGAATGTTTTAATTGTTTTACGGCTACGCCCGCGCATATACCCTAAAACATAAGTTCCATAGAATACCGCAATTAATAATGCGATTAATGGTGAACCAATAAACTCAAGTACACCCTGTGCTGTTTTGTTACTTGTAATTAATTCATCTAATGTACCTAATACCATTAATAGGACAGGTAATAAGATAGCGAAGAATGATACGAAAACACTTGGTGTTGTAATAACATCTTTATCATCTTCAAATTTTTCGTTTGTTGCATGTAATAATTCAGGTTCACCTTCTGGTTTCACATGTTTCACAATCCATTTTGCGAATAGTGGACCACCAAGAATACCAGATGGAATAGCGATAATTAATGAATATATTAATACTGTACCAAGATCTGCTCCGTAAATTTGGATAGCTGTTACAGCACCCGGATGTGGAGGAACTAAACCATGGACAATTGATAAACCTGCAATTGCTGGTAAAGCGATTAATAAAATATTTTTCTTCGTTGATTGTTGTATTGAAATAATTAAAGGTAATAGGATTAGAATTCCTACTTCAAAGAAAACTGGAATCCCAATAATAAAGCCCGATGCGAACATTGCCCATGGTAATTTCTTTTCACCGAAAACTTTAATAAAGAATTTAGAAATCTGAAGCCCTGCTCCTGATTCTGCTAATAACTTACCTAAAATAGTACCTAATGCTAAAATCCCGACTAAGTGACCTAATTGACCACCTACACCAGTTTCATAAGCTCCTACGATATCTTTGAAATCCATGCCAGAAAAAATTGCTAAAAATAGACTTGCCATTAATAAACTAATAAATGCATGCCACTTGAATACCGATACACCAATAATAACTAATGCAATCGACAAGATTGTAATGACGAGTAAGTAAACGTCCATGGTACACCTCCATAATTTTGCGCCAAAATTGTAAGCACTTTCATAATATCATTATATGAATTATTATTTCATTTAACAAGCCTTTTAGTGAAATATTTTTCGAATTATGCGATTATGTGTTTTTATAGCTTGAAGATGTAATGAAATAGCTTTTTTTGCTGAATTGGCCTTTTTAAAGCCCACTCAGCAAGGACTATTTTAGTCCCACTTAATTTTTAGCTATATAATTTAGTCCCACTAACCCCTATTTTACATATAAAAACAATCATTACTCATAAATCGTGCATTCATAAGATGGAGAAAATAGGTTTTAGAAATAAAAAAAGAAGAACCAAATTTATAATCGATTCTTCCTTTCTCCATTTATATAGCAGCACAGCTTTCTTCTCTCATTTACACTTCTTGTGCATCTGATAAGGAGTTATTTGTCAGTAGTACATAAAGGTCTGCTGATTTTTCTTTATCTAAGTATGTATATGAGCTTTCTCTCACTTACCACTTCTAAAGCTATTTTACCTACTGTTTTCTATAGTCTCAAAAAAACATATTACCTCCCCTTTTCATCCTCTTTTCTTTGTTCTACTACATTTTTAATAAGTGCATTCATTGATTTTAAACGAATGTTATAACTCACAGCTAATTCCAACATCTGATCAAAATTTTTAAACATGCTATTTTTTCTTATGTAATGATTCAATTTCCAACTTTTCATTTCCCCTAGTTTCATTTCATCTGCTAAAGGGACTGGAGCATGTGCAATTAACATATCCACATTTGTAAACTTAGTGAATTCTGCTAAAAACTCTTCCGTAAATTCTTCTTTTAAACAATGTACCTTCTCTTTACTATTCGCAAAATCCTCTATTATCCCTTTAAATATATTTGTATTTTCCATCGGTATCCTTCTCCCCTGATCTTACTTTATGTATAAATTATACCTTTCTACCTAGACGTATGATGACCACTTATTTATCTTCAACCATTTATTTTTTACAGATAATAAAAAAACCATTGGAAATTATTCCCCCAATGACCTCTCTATACTAATTATTTTCTTTTTGTTGTTTCTTTTTTAAATATTCTGCACGTAATTTTTCAACTTGTTCTTTTTTATTAAACGGTGCTGGCTTATTTTTTTCTTGATATCTTGCTAAGCCTGCTTGCCCTTTATTATCTAAATGATATTTACCTACTTTATTCATTTTGCTCACTCCTCTGTGAAACTTTGTTCACCTTATATACTATACCTTATTTCAAAGAGGAAATCCGAAATAATAAAATTAGTAACCTATGTAATGGGTGAATATCGGTTTTATAAAGTTAAAAAAGTGTAGAAAGAATATGCCTCTCTACACGTTTCATTCTTACTATTTATTTTCTTTTTGCTGTTTCTTTTTCAAATACTCCGCACGCAATTTTGCAATTTGTTCCTTTTTGTTAAATTGGCTTGGTTTGTTTTTTTCATGATACTTTGTCACAGCAGTTTGCCCTTTTGTATCTAATTGATATTTACCCACTTATTTCACCTACTTCTTACTTTTAAAAGTAATACATTTACTCTATATAATATAC
>JAGHSJ010000222.1 GCA_018065935.1 Candidatus Kurthia equi | reverse complement strand
GGTCCCCTGCTTTCTCCCGTAGGACGTATGCGGTATTAGCATTCCTTTCGAAATGTTGTCCCCCACTAATAGGCAGATTCCTAAGCATTACTCACCCGTCCGCCGCTAGGTAAAGTAGCAAGCTACTCTTCCCCGCTCGACTTGCATGTGTTAAGCCTGCCGCCAGCGTTCAATCTGAGCCATGATCAAACTCTTCAGTTAAAATCATTTCGAGTTTTATAAGTAAAACTCTTAAACTTGGCTCATCAATTTTCTGACAAATATTTCTCAAATAAACTTCGAGTAATTTCTACCATTCAATCAATGAAAATAATTTCGATTAATCAACCAGTAAAAATCCACACAAGTTGTTCTTCATAATCTCTTAATGATCTTTCTAACATCTCGTCAATGCCAGAAGCTGGACTTCGATAAACTTAACAACTCAACGCTTCGCGTTTCGTTCGTTACCGTCTATCTCGTCGGTATGGGTGCATTCTAGAGGATTTCAGAATCATTGCAACCCCCAATTCACTATATTTTTCACGCATGTATCTTTTTTCTACAAAATTCATTAAAAAATCGTTTTTTTATCTAAATTTTGAGCATTTTTCTGCATTAAAAGCTGTACTCAGTGCAATTTTCTTTAATACCGCCAATCTCATTAAGACCTCATAGCTATCAAAAATGTATAAATTTCAAAAAAATGCCTAAACTTCAATCAGACGTTAAGTTTTCCACACTCTATATCCAGAACTTTCTAAAATTTCCTTATATCTATTTATATCTTTTTCTGTTTTCTAACTGGCTTATTAGACAAATAGAGGTAGAAAGCAAAATTTACTACTTTTTCTATGATCTTCTTTTACTACGAGATTTTTAAAAGCACAAATACCGGCCTGATCCCTACTGGTTCCAGATCAGTTCTAAAATTTCATTAAAGATATTTAAAGATAAGAAGGGATTAAAGTAGATTAATTCGTCTTTGATGAAATACGATCTTTTATCCAATGCTGCATCACTTCCTGAATAACCTCTTTTTTACCGTTATAGTCTTCAGCAGCGAATAATAATTTAGCCCGATGCGGTAATCGTTCTTTGACCAAGGAAAAAAGCAGATAATGTGAGGCAAGATCTAATTGCTGGAATAAAGCACAAGCATGGTGAAAAGACTTTCGCTTTTGTTCAGAAACGTCATATTCAAATAAAAAACGCAAAATGAAATCAATATCTTCATCAAACATCTGTTCAGTCTGGTAGTGATACACCTTATTTACCTTTCTTTTTTTATAAATGAAATGAGTTTAAAAAAGGATGAAGCTAATTTTGACTTTATTTCATTTGTTGAATACCGAAAATCACGCTTAGACCACAGCAATAAAAAAGGAAGAGATCTCTCCCAAAATCTCTCCCTTAGAATTGAATCTTTACCCGATCCACGATGTCATTATTATAGTTATTCACTTTAAAGCTTAAAAAAATCTCTTTGGAAGGAGACCTTATAAATTGTGGATTTACCTTATTATTACTACCCTCTAGATGTCTAAACAAATTCTCTAGATGAATAAATCCTATACATAATATTCCCGAAAAGCAAGCAATTTGGAAAAAATTAACTATTGTTTTCATAGGGTTTTTTTTGAAGTTACTTATTCGCTTTATAAATATAGAACATCAACAAAAAAGCAGGCCAAAGCCTGCTTTTATTTCAATAACTTAGCTCTAAATTTAGTCAACAAAAGTTACTTTAGCAATGGATTTTTTACTCGCTTGTATAATCAAAGTCACGTTCTCTTTCACAGAAAAAGAGGCATCAACTGGCTTCCAGTCCACTTTTACCGCACCACGACCAAGTGCATCTTTGGCTTGTGCTGCATTTTTAGTTAAGCCTGCTTCACGTAAAATTGAAGTAATAAAGATTTCGCCACCGAATTCAGCACGTGAAATGGTCACTTCAGGCGTACCCTCAGGCAGTTCACCTTCAGTAATGATATTACCTGCACCTTTATGTGCATTGGCAGCCGCTTCAGCACCATGGAAACGCTCGACCAACTCTAACGCAAGAATCTTTTTGACTTCTTGCGGATTACGGCCTTCTGCCACTTCTTTTAATAGTTGCTGAATTTCTTCAATTGACTTGAAACTTAACAGGTCAAAATAACGCTCGATCAGAGAATCCGGCATTGAAAGCACTTTTTGGTACATCGCACCTGGTGCATCAAATACACCAATATAGTTACCTAAAGATTTGGACATCTTGTTGACGCCATCCAGACCTTCAAGAATTGGTACAGTAATACAGACTTGTGGTTCCTGATCATAACGACCTTGAAGCGTACGACCCATCAACAGGTTAAAGGTCTGGTCTGTACCACCCAGCTCTACGTCTGCTTCCAATGCGATCGAGTCATAACCCTGAACTAATGGATATAAGAATTCATGAATCGCGATTGGCTGATGATTGTTATAGCGCTTGGTAAAGTCATCACGCTCAAGCATACGTGCAACCGTTTGCTGAGATGCCAGTTGAATCAGATCAGCAGCAGTTTTTTGAGCAAACCATTCCGAGTTGAACACCACTTTGGTTTTGTTTGGATCAAGAATTTTAAACACCTGTTCTTGATATGTTTTTGCATTTTCTAAAACCTGTTCACGTGACAACGGCGGACGTGTAGCACTTTTTCCGGTTGGATCACCGATCATCGCAGTATAGTCACCGATCAGGAAGTACACCTCATGACCCAAGTCTTGGAATACTTTTAACTTATTAATGAGAACCGTATGACCCAGGTGTAAGTCAGGCGCAGTCGGGTCAAAACCCGCTTTAATTTTTAATGGGCGATTCTGTTTTAATTTCTTGAGAAGGTCTTCTTCAGAAATAATTTCGTGGGTGCCTCGTTGAATGAGGGCAAGTTGT
>JAGHSJ010000116.1 GCA_018065935.1 Candidatus Kurthia equi | reverse complement strand
TTTTATAAGTTACAGTTTTAATACCTCAATATAAACTGATTCGTACTTTCCCTAATCTAGATTTTATATCCGTTGAAATTTCTCCTGTACCTTCCATATAAAAAGTCTGTCTAAAGAAAAATTCTTCTCCCCAGACAGACTTATTTTAATCTTGTTTTAAAGCTTGAATAACATCAATTTTTGTCGCTTTTCTTGCTGGTCGCCAACCAGATAAGACGGCGACACCTATACTTATTACAGAAGCAGTCAACACTAATTCCCAAGGTATCGAAGAAAAAGTAATCGCTGTTGTTTTATACGCCTCTTCATTTGTAACGGCAAATAATATTTTTGGAATAGCAAAATTTGAAATGATACTAATTGCATATGAAATAATGATAGCAATGACGGTACCGATTATTCCAATATAAGCACTTTCCATCACAAATAAACGCTGAATTAATTTTGGAGATGCTCCTATCGCTTTCATCACGCCAATTTCTCGCGTACGCTCCGTTACAGCCATCGTCATCGTATTAAAAATACCAATTGAAGCTATCAAAATGGCAATCGTTCCAATAAATAGTAGACCTGCTTTTAATACGCCAAAGATTAAACTAATCTCTTCTAATTGCTGTGAAACAGTATAGGTTGAATAGTTCATATCTTTTAATTGTTTATTCACTGCTTTAACAGCTTCTAAATCTTTCGCAAATACTAAATAGCTTGTATCAAATAATTCCTCTTTATTTATTTTGTCTCCAAATTTTTGGACAAAATCGGCTGTTAATGTTTTTTCTAATGTATCACTCAGTAAAATTCGACTATTGAAATCCCATTCTTTCACTGGTTTTTCAGAGATACCTGTAATAATAAATTCTTTTGATACTATTTTTTTCTCATCACTAGGTAATACCCAGCTCAACTTTATTTTTTTACCTAGTAAATTTCCTTTATAGCCTACTGTATCTTTTTCTTTTTCTTCACTAGCAGTACTTACTTTCATATTTTTCATTTCGGCTTCACTTACTAAGGTTTCAGCGAAATTATACCCTACAACAATACCATTCTCTTTCGTTGGATAACTCCCGCTAGAAAGTGGTATTTTCGCTTTTTTATTTTCAGCAAAATTTGTTAACTGCATCGATACAGAGTCAGCTGTGCGATTTTCAAACTTTGCCGTATTTAGTACATCTGCTTGAATATTTATTAAATTTACAACAGCTGAAACATCATCAAATGATTTTATTTTCCCTACATCTATCTTGTTTTCTTCATTTTCATAAACTTCGATTTTTGTTAAAGAATCATCCGATAAAATTTCATCCTTTATAGATCCCTCTAATCCAAAAGCAATGGAGGCTAAAACAATTAAGAAGGCACACCCCATCGTTGTTGCTAATATTGTAGTAAAGATACGCATTTTATTTTTTTTAACATGTTGGCTCACAAATTCTAATTGGTCTTTAAACTGCACTACCAATCGCCTCCTTTAGCTCACCATCATGCATACGATAACGAGTACTTGCGATACTTGCCACTTCGTCATCATGTGTAATAATGACGAATGTGATGTTATACATTTGATTTAACTCTTTTATCAACGCTAAAATTTCTTGTTCAGTTTCTGAATCTAAACTACCAGTCGGTTCATCAGCTAAAATAATTGAGGGATTCGTGACTAATGCTCGTGCAATACACACGCGTTGCTGCTGTCCACCTGATAGTTCATTGGGATAATGATTAATTACATCTTGTAATCCTACTCGATCCATAATTTTTCTTACTTTTTGAAACCTCACATTTTTTCCAACCCCTTGAATTTTTAAAGGTAGTTCCACATTTTCAATCGCCGTTAATCCAGGCATCAATTGAAAATTTTGAAAGATAAATCCTACATTTTTTAATCTAAACTGTGCATATTCTACTTCTGAAAAATCAGTTGTGTTACAGCTATTCAAACTAATTTTCCCCTCTTCTGGTTTTAAAAATCCTGCAATGACATTAAGTAAAGTCGACTTTCCTGAACCACTCTTACCAACAACGGATAAAATCTCTCCTGCTTCAACATACAAATTAATATTTTTTAATACAGGTACTTTGTGTTTTCTTTCTTTTTTTCCAATTGAAAATGTATGTACTATATTTTCAAGTTTAATCAAATGAAATCACCTATCCTTTTTTTGTCTAATTTAATTTTACACGTTAGAAATGAAGAATTGCCTAGTGAAAAAATGAAGAAATTCTTAAGAATAAAAAATGTCCCAAAACACCTTCTCATTAAAAGAAGTGTTTTGAGACGTTTTAGTAATCCCCCTTATAAATTCACTTTGAAATAAAAATCAATTGGTTCTTTTTTTTCTTCACTACTAAATGAAATTTTTAGTTGTAGTTTTTCAGTTGAAATTAAAACCTTTTTAAAACTTAGTGCGCCGTACGTCTCTTCACCTGGATTTAGATATCTTTCCAAACGTAGTTTTTTATCCAACATTTCATATTTGGTAGGAATTTCTATGCCATCAGCTAACAATTGGATAGATGCTTCATTTAAATAGGCATCATTTTGAGAATGATTCCTTATCGATAAATATATTCTTGTAGCTGATTTATAAATAGCCACTTTTTCTAATTCTATTGCTATTTTTTCTTTTTGTTTTTCTTTATTAATAGCTACTTCAAATAAATCTTTTTGATCTAGATTCGATTGATTTTCTATTTCTATGGAATCTATATTTACTTTAGGTAAATTAACTGCTCGCTTAAATACATCCTTCTCCTTGTAAAGGCCTGCTACCTTTCCAGAAAAAAATACAGATGTACGCGACTCTAGTACTCTATTCTCTTCTTCCTCATAAAGTAAGACTAAATCCGAATAATCATGTGTATTAAGAATTACAGTTGTAAATACACCTATTCCTTCTTCATAAATGGATTCCTCTACTAATCCTTCTCCTTCTACTTTATAACCAATAAATTCATTAGGATTATCTAAAACATTCGCATAATCTTTTTCTTCTATTATTTTTTCAATAGAGGAATCTGCTGTTTTTTCATTTTTTTTTGCGAAGTAAAAAGAAGTACTAGCTAACAAAAGAATTCCCAATGTAATGAGTAGCCATTTTTTCATGATTTATTCCCTCCATTACGCTGTACATATCCTTTACCCGAAAAAAGAAAAATTGATCATAAAATAAATTACTGATTTTTATAGA
>JAGHSJ010000262.1 GCA_018065935.1 Candidatus Kurthia equi | reverse complement strand
CTTTAATTGGCTATAGTTTAGGTGTTATTTTCCTATTTTTCGCTATTTAAAATGCATTAAGGACCCCGTATTCTACTAAAAAATAAATCAAAAAACCTGCCGTTTTAATTAAAACGGCAGGTTTCTTATTGAACTTTAAGAATCAATCAGAAGCTTAATGAAGGCATTTCCACCTTTCATTCAATATACTTCGTTTATTTATCGATTGCCATTCTCTTTTTTCTATCTTAGATTTACACTTTAAGTGCAACACAAAAAGAGACTCATCACTTCAAACCTTGTAAAATAGTGTTTACGAAGACAACTATTGAAAGGAATGAGGCAATGAATCTCTATACACATCTTACCATAAATGAAAGAGAACGAATATTTCTTCTGATAAATCAAGGACAATCTATACGACAAGTCGCCTATTTATTAAAGCGAAATCCTTCGACAATTAGTCGTGAATTGAAACGAAACTGCATGGAAAAAACGTATTCCCCTAGCGCTGCACAAGCGACTTATCAAAAAAGAAAATGGAGTTGTGGGCGAAAATTACTCTTGGCGAACCCACAATTAAAAAAGCTGATTAAAAAACTATTTTTAAAAAATCAATGGTCACCTGAACAGATTTCTGCACGTCTAAAAATGGAGGGATTTTCTTTCCGCATTAGTTATACAACCATTTATCGTGCAATCTATCGCGGTGATTTTAATGAAAAAGGCTTAAGTTCAGGAAATCGTGGCGCTATTCGAAAGCTTCGGCATAAAGGAAAAACACGTCATACAAAAAATCATATTGAAAAACGCGGGAAGATTTCTATCACACAAACGATTCATGAACGTCCTCTGGAAGCAAATAATCGAACGACTATTGGTCATTGGGAAGCTGATACCGTTTTAGGAAAGACTGGTAGAGCTTGTTTAGTGACACTTACAGACCGGAAAAGTCGCTATTTACTTGCGGGAAAAGTGGAGAAAAAATTATCTGTACTTGTCCGAGATACCATAACGGAATTATTATTATCTGTTTCAAAAAACAAAAGAAAATCCATTACGCCTGATCGTGGAAAAGAATTTTCGAAACATAAGGAAGTAACTGAAAAACTAGATTCCATTCCATTTTATTTTGCGGATCCTCATGCGCCGTGGCAACGAGGAACAAATGAAAATACAAATGGATTACTTCGAGAGTACTTTCCTAAAACAGAAGACATGACTGACTGTTCGCCTACGTATATTGACAAATGTATTGAAAAACTAAATAAACGCCCACGTAAATGTTTGGAGTGGAAAAGTCCTTATGAAATTTTCTTTAATAAAGTGTTGCGCTTAATTTGACTATTCAAGACACAAAAAAGCAGCCTCCCTCTGGAAGCTGCTTTTTTTGGAACATATGTATGTCCCCCACCGGAATGGGTTCCCCTCTGTGAACGTTCTTCCAATGTCTAGCTATTTTAAGTAGTCTGCTATAGGTCTTTCCCTCTGGAATTTGCTATACCATCTACCTACACCCCTCATTAGAACGTCTTCCCCTCTGTGAATCAGTCGCTAATGCCTTACAATTATTTCAATAAAGCCTGTGCTTGTGCTAATTGAATTTTCACTTGGTCGAATCCAGTTCCACCTAGTGAATGACGACGTTGTACTGCTGCAACTGGTGCAAGTACTTCGTAAACATCTTCTTCAAGTAACGTGCTCTCTTTTTGCATTTCTTCAAGTGGTAAATCCAATAGATAGATCCCTTTTTGAATACAAGTAAAGACTAATTTACCTGTCACTTCATGTGCCTCACGGAATGGCATCCCTTTTGTCGCAAGATAATCTGCAAGTTCTGTCGCATTTGAAAAGTCATTGTGTACTGCTTTATGCAATATCTCTTTATTAACTGTCATCGTACGAACCATACCTTCGAAGATTTTAAGTGAGCCGACAACTGTATGTAATGTATCGAACATCCCTTCTTTATCTTCTTGCATATCCTTGTTATACGCGAGTGGAATACCTTTAAGAACTGTCAGTAAGCCCATTAGGTTACCATATGTTCTACCCGCTTTGCCTCTAATTAATTCGGCCATATCAGGATTTTTCTTCTGTGGCATAATGCTTGAGCCAGTTGAAAATGCGTCATCTAACTCGATAAATTTGAATTCATCGGTAGACCAAAGAATGATTTCCTCAGCAAAGCGTGATAAGTGAGCCATCATTAATGAGCTATTTGATAGGAATTCAACGATGAAATCACGGTCACTTACTGCATCAATTGAGTTTTGATACACTGCTGAGAAGCCCATAAGCTTCGCGCTTAGTTCACGATCGATTGGGAAAGTTGTTCCCGCAAGAGCGCCTGCACCAAGTGGTGAAATATCAATACGTTTAACCGATTCTGTGAAACGTTGTTTATCACGTTCTAACATCCAGAAGTACGTCATTAAATGATGTGCAAATGAAATTGGTTGTGCACGTTGTAAATGTGTATAGCCAGGAGCTAATGTTTCTACATTATCCTCTGCTTGTTCAACGATTGCTGCTTGGAATTTTTCGATTAACTCGATGACTTCTACAACACGTTTTTTCAGGAATAAGTGCATATCTGTAGCGACTTGGTCATTACGACTACGCCCTGTATGCAATTTACCACCAACGGGTCCAATAAGATCTGTCAGCATTTTTTCAAGGTTTAAATGGATATCTTCATTTTCAACTTTAAATTCAAGTTCATTATTATCTGCTTTTACTTTTAATTGTTGTAAGCCGTCCTTAATCGCGTCAACCTCTTCAGTTGTAAGGATATTGCATGCGCCCAGCATTGTAACATGGGCGATGCTTCCTTCGATATCCTCTGTAACAAGCTGTTGGTCAAACCCGATGGAAGCTCCAAATTCATCTACCCATTGTTCGGCAGATTTTTGGAAGCGGCCTCCCCAAGCTTTTCCGCTCATTACTTGACACCAGCCTTGTTTGAATTGTTGTTTACGATTGAATTCACTTTCGTTGGTAGACCGAATAATTCGATAAAGCCTACTGCAGAGTTGTGGTTGAATTCATCATCTTTTGTATACGTTGCAAGTTTTTCGTCATAAAGTGAGTTAGGTGATTTACGTCCTTCAACAATTGCATGACCTTTGAATAAACGAACACGTACAGTACCGTTTACATATTGTTGTGTTTCTTTGATGAATGCTTGTAGTGCATCACGTAATGGTGAGAACCATAAACCGTTATAGATTAATTCAGTTAATTGTTTTTCAACGATTGGTTTGAAGTGAGCTAATTCTTTCACAAGAGTTAGATCTTCTAATTCTTTATGTGCAACTAATAATGTATGTGCACCTGGTATTTCGTATACTTCACGTGATTTAATACCTACAAGGCGGTTTTCGATATGATCGATACGTCCAACGCCATGTTTACCAGCGATTTCATTTAATTTAAGAATCATTTCAGATAGTTTGTATTCTACGCCATCTAATTTAGTTGGTACACCTTGTACGAATTCGATTTCGATTATATCCGCTGTGTCAGGAGCATCTTCGATTTCTACTGTTAAATCGTATGCATCTTTTGGTGGCTTAGCCCATGGATCTTCTAAAATACCACATTCGTTTGCACGACCCCATAAGTTTTGGTCAATTGAGAATGGTGAATCTAAGCCGATTGGAATCGGAATATTTTTCTCTTTCGCATATTCGATTTCTTCTTCACGACTCCAAGCCCACTCACGAACAGGTGCTAATACTTCTAAGTTAGGGTCTAGTGCATTGAATGAAATTTCGAAACGAACTTGGTCATTCCCTTTACCAGTACAGCCATGTGCTACTGCAGTTGCGCCAGTTTCATGTGCAATCTCAACTAATTTTTTCGCAATTAGAGGACGAGATAAAGCTGAAACTAGTGGATATTTTTGTTCGTACCATGTGTGACCTTGTAGAGACATTAATGCAAAATCATCCGCGAATTCATCTTTTGCATCGATTACATAAGATTCAACTGCGCCCACTGTTAATGCTTTTTCTTTAATATGGTCTAAAGATTTACCTTCTCCAACGTCTAAGCAAACTGCTACGACTGCGTACCCTTGATCTTTTAACCATTGAATTGCTACTGAAGTGTCTAAACCGCCTGAATATGCTAATACTACTTTTTTCATTTTAATTTCCTCCGCTCAATATGTGTATGTTTATGCGTTTTTGTTTTATATTTATGCACTAATAATAGCATGGCATTTTTATAAATGCAAGTGTATTTTCATGTATTTTTTAAATATTTATAAAAGCCAAACAAAACCACGTATTTACTAGCTTTTTGAGGAATTTAAAAGGATTTGACTTTATACAAAATCTTGCATAATCATTGTATTCTAATGTATATCCATATGTTTATTATGAAAAATGACGTGATTCGATTTCCTGAATAAGTAATTTTTCAACTGATCGTACATCTTTATACAGAAAATACAGAGAAACCTCTGGTAGTTCAAAAGCTTTGAAATCGTAAATATTCAAGCGCCCTTCCATCATATCCTTGCGGAGTATTAGTTTTGGTAAGAAGGCAATTCCTAAACCATCACGAATGAATTTTTTCACCGCGTAGGAATGTGATAGTTGAATTTGTTTACAAGAAGGGAAGTGCTTTTCAACTTCTTTTTGAATATAGGCTGAATTTGTGGGGTCATGCCCAGTGAAAAGCGGATATGTTTGAAATAATTCCACATCTTCTATAAATACACCAGTTTCATCATCATATTGATCCAGTGGATAGGCTAATTGTAAGGGACTTTCAACAAATAAATGACTTTGCACACGTTTGGAGGTTGGTTTAACTAGACCAATCGCTAAATGTACTTCACCTGCTTCGATTAATGCCTCCATTTTTTGAGATTCTTCTATTGAAATGGAAATTTCATATTCTGGATGCGCATTAATAAACTCATACAATATATTCGGTAAAATTGTTTCCACTACCATCGGGGTCATCGCAATAGTACATTTTTCTATAATCCCCTTTTGTTTTAAATCAAATAATTGTAAACTCTGCTCCCATTGCTGTGTAATTTTTTTTGCCTGAATTAAAAATAGCTTTCCCGCCTCCGTTAAGTCCACACGATTTTTCTCTCGCTTAAAGAGTTTTGTATTTAAAAATTTTTCAAGTTGATGAATATGTACGGTAATACTTGGTTGTGACATATTTAGACGCTCTGAAGCCATACGAAAGTTTTTAAATTCAGCGGCTATGATAAATGTTTGAATCCAACGATATTCCAAAATTCCCTCCTGATTAAAAAATTTAATTAAAACATTTAAAAACATTTAATTTTATTAATACTCCATTTATTT